>JBMYQB010000004.1:0-25601 GCA_049600935.1 Candidatus Poseidonia sp. | reverse complement strand
GAGAGGCTGCACCGTAAATGCTGACGTTACCTTCGCCGACCGAGGTAGCAATGGCCACGATTTCACCGGGCAGGCGAGTTTGGTCTTGAAGACCGTAAACGGCAGTGTAGTCACCGGCAAGCGCCCACAAGCCCCATTCAGAACCAACCAAGAGTTCGTCACCTGTTGGATGGATGGAATGAATGTTGTTGGTTTGACGAGAAAGTTTTCCATCAACACCTGGATGCGTCATAAGACCGCTGTGTTCGATGAAATCATCGTTTAAGTCCAACTTGTGAAGGCCTGAGGGCGTACCAAACCACAGGGCTTGTGCGTTGGCCGACGAGGGGCCATCAAGCACCATATCTCGCACCTCAGCAGGGTTCCCAGTCGACCCGAGAGGAAGGCTGCGAAGTTCGTCAACATCGGTGGGTATCGGATTGCTTTCTGGTGTGAAAAAGAAGCGCCATTCACCGGCCACGTCGTCCCTTGCGGAAGCCGTGTCAACCATGAACAATCCTCGGTCGGTACCAACGAACAGGTGGAAGGTGGTTCCGCCAACCATGCCGTGTTGAATGGAAGACACTGAAGCGTTGGCTTCCGCCAGGCCAGCCTGTAGACCCGTACCGACTTCAAACGTTGAAACGATGGACCCGCTGCTGCTGATTTCAATGATGGCCCCGCTGCCTGCATGACCCAAACCGATGGCGTGCAGGTTGACGTCTTCACCGCTGAGGGGAGCCACGGCATGAACCGGCTCTGTCATGCTCCATTCCCAGGAGGTAATGGACCCAAGGCTCCCGTCGGCCAAGAGCGGCGCCACGGCCAGGCCGATGTTGGTGCCCATAACAGCGGCATAGGGGGAGCCGTCTGACTGGGCTAGGAAGCCGTCGTAAAGGATGACGCCTTGTGGAAGCCAGTGATGGCTTTGCGTGGACGCTTCGGGGTTGAGAACGCTCACGCCGTACTTGGTCATGGCGTACAGGGTTCCTTGGTGCTCCTCCAATTCCCGGACGTCGTGGTGCATGGTCGCCAGTACATCTTCTGAGACATCGTAGACGAGTGGAAGGGTTTCAAAGCCCGCCTCATCACCAACCAAGGTGGACTTCAGACCGGGGTAAACGGTGTTGCCATCGTCGTAATGGACCAAGTATTCCTCAAGTGTTGAAAGTGCTTCACCGACGGTGAGGGCAGTTAATGTCCTGGAAAGGTCTTCAGAAATTCCGCCATCTCGGTTGGCATCCCAGCCGTCCCTGTCAGGGTCATCGAGAGCGTTTGAGCGGTTGAGTGGGTCCAAGCCGAAATGGACTTCCCACCCGTCGGGGATGCCGTCGCCGAACGAGGGATAGAGCGGACGCACAGAAAACCCGTCCCAGAGGTACCGGTCAGAGTCATCAAGCAAGGGGTCGGTCCCCAGCCACAAATCCTCTCCAACTGGATTCTCTGCCCGACTGGTGCAAGCACTCAGAAGATTGTGGAAGGTTGCGTTTGACCCGGATGGCAAATACGGCCAATTCTTCAGCGTAGCCCCTTCTGGAAGGGTCGCATAGCACCAAAGACCGTCCAGTTCTGCTGTGAAATTCGACGGTGTTCCGTGTGCGTATTCTTCGGGTGCCGTGTAGCGTTCTGAATCACTGAGGATACCGTCTCGATTTACATCAAAACCATCGTTATCGCCATCGAGCGTCAAATCACTGCCGTTTAACGGGTCAAAGGAAGGACAGGAATATCGCAATGCAATGGGGTCAAACCCACCCATCCGATGACACATGTAGGCCTCGTATCCGTCGGGCATACCGTCGCCGTCGGTGTCGGATACGCGAGGGTCGAGGTAAATGCGATCGCTGTTTTCATCCAACTGACCGGTGAGGCCACGAGGGAATCCGGGGGCCGTGCAGTTCGCAGGATAGGGCCAGCAAAATTCCTCGGTGGCGTTGAGACCGTCCTTGTCTCGGTCGGTTGAAGCATCGGAGGCGTTGTTTTTGTCAAGGCCTTGAAGCACAACTTCTCGGCCGTCAACCGCTGTCCAGTTCATCCATTCTTCGAATAAGGTTTCGTGGACGTCGGGAATCAAATCACCGTCGGTATCGGTGTTGGGAGGAGGAGTCCCATCGGTATCGTCGGGGTGAACGTTTGAAACGTTCGAGATGGCCGGAAATTGCGACATGAAGAGAAGGCTTGCGATAACGGCAAGGGTGGTCAAGATGGTTGTTTGACTTCGTCTCATGAACTCACCGTCGGGAAAGGCTCCGCCTCGCTCTCTTTTCACTCTGCTCAAATTGCTTATGAGCATGATGGAACATTGTTCATACAAAGCACCGTTCCACACTGCGGTTTTCTTGCTGAAAAATGACCCATGAGGGGCTGTTGCATCGGTGGATTCAAGTCCCTCCCGCGCTGGAGTTGCGATGTTCACATGACCATGACCATCACGCATTTGGGAACGGGCAGTCGAGGAAACTCGACGCTGCTTGAAACACCCAACGCGAAGGTGTTGATTGACCAAGGGTTCAGCGGCGCCCAACTCGCCAAACGCCTGGCCCGATTGCAACTCAAACCCGAAGACATTGATTGCGTCTTCATTTCCCATCACCACGGAGACCACGGTGGTGGAGCAAAGGTCGTCCAAACCAAATGGAACATCCCGGTTCTGGCTAACGAGCGAACCGCCCTTGAGTTGGATCTACTTCCCGAATTTACGACGTACTTCGAAGCTCTCGACCTCGTGCGAGTCGGCGATGACCTCGCCATACTCCCCGTACCCGTTCCGCACGACGGTTCGGACAACGTCGCCTTCGTCGCCAGCCATGGCGGGGAACGGGCTGCCGTCATCACGGATTTAGGTTCGTGGACAGACGAACTGGTCACCCACGTTCGGGGCTGCGAACACATCTCCATTGAAGCCAATTACGACCACAACAAACTGATGTACGGGCCCTATCCGTATTCGCTCAAAGACCGTATATCTGGACGAGGAGGCCACCTTTCAAACGAACAAACCGGCCGCTTCCTGGCCGAGGTGTGCACCGAGCGAACCCGTAGCATCACCTTGACCCACCTGAGTGAAAAGAACAACATGCCCCATCTTGCTGAATCCACGGTTCTCTACTACATCGACGAGGTGTTCAGCGGGGATTTGCGTATCTCAGCACAAAACGGGCCCGATTTCTCCCACTACATCGGACAAGAAGAACCCCTCGCCGAGGTGGAAAAAACCACAACCAACTGACCGTTGGTGCAAACTTTGGGGTGAATGGCTAAATGATACGGGGTTGTGTCAACCTTGTGAACCGACGCGCCGGCCAAGTTGCGTCTCATCGACTACGTGATGAGGACCGTGCTGTGAGCGAAGTGCTCGGCGTGGTCATGCTCCTCGCCATGGTCATCACCATCATGGGGGGCGTGTGGGTGTTCCTCAACCCCTATTTGTCGGATTTTGAAGACAACACCAACTGGAATTCCGCAACCGGCCTGGCAGACCGTATTGAAGACCGCCTTGAAGTCGCAGGTAACGCTCCAGAAGGAACGGGTTTCCGGAACACCTTAGCCATCCAATCAACGGCGATTCGGTCGGTCCAGAACGTGGAGCATTGGACCATCAGCGCTGATTTAACAGAAAGAGAGCGAATCCAACTGCGTCATGTGAATGACACGACGATTGCTGTCTTGGCGGCGAATGAAACGGCCCGCTCCATTTCGGTTGAATCGCCCGGCGTGTATTTTGAAGATGATGTCACACCAAGCCATCTTGAAGTGTTCATTACCCACAACGCCAGCGCAGCCCACTGGATGATCGTCACCGTGTATGGAGCCGATGATGAGCCGCTTCATCGGTACGTCTCGTGGACCCTTTCTGGCCTTCAGATCACCACTTCTCTCGGCCAAGGTGAGCACCAAATTGCGCTGATGAACAATGCACGTGCCGAGCGCTTCCCGAACCAAGCGTGGGAAGTCAGCGCCATGCCGTCGGTTGAATTTGACCGCATGGCCAACGATGAATTGCGCCTCTCCATCCTCCTTACGGACGTAACCTCGAACGGAAGCATCGGGTCGGGCAGCAACGTCGGCATGCAATTTGTTTCCCAAGGACCCATAACGTTGTTCACCGGTCGTGCCTACAACGTGAATTTCAACGTCTTCAATGCCTTGCACGATGTGATAACACCGCAATACCACAACAGTTGGCTTTCCGAGTACACCGTTCAGCGTTCCGCAGGCACCCTGGACACCTACATTGGATTTGCTCCATATGAACGGGCCAGCGGTGCGGACGGGTTCAGTGTCTCATCGCAGCAACTGCCGCTCTACTTTGAGGTGGACATGCAGCGCGTGGAGGTGAGTCGATGAAAGGAAACCTCCGACGGGACGATGAAGCTGTCTCTGCTGCCGTTGCCACCGTTCTCCTCTTCGGTGGCGTACTCTCCATTATCGGACTGATGATGGTGTCCATGATGCCGGTCATCGAAGAAATGGAAGGGTCGGTTGAGCGACACGATATGTCCTCCCAAATGTCCCTCTTGGCCCATGAGACATCAGCGTTGAGCGAACGGGGCATGCCTGGTGATTCCGCAAGAGCCACCCTCATTCCCGTTGATGGCGAATTGGTATGGGACAGTCTTCGAGGTGGGATGTGGTATTCCGCCACATGGGCAGAAGACATGAGTTTGAGAGCCCGTGGCGCATTGGACTTTGACGACACCCTGGAAATCAGACACCCTGAAAGCCACGTCGAATCGGTGTGCATCACCGACCTTCGACTGGGGCCCGACCGTCCATACTACTACACCTTGGAAGCGGCCCTTGACAAAGCCACCATCACCGTCACACCAGGATTGGCCATGCCACTCGGTCCCATCGAGGTCACCCTGCAAGAAGACGGTGTGGAAGTTGACGCCATCGCACTTCGCGTCGACGAAATGGCGACCTTTGACCTTGACACACGCGGTGAAACGGTGTTGTCGTCAAGTCATGAACTGAACGTCTTCGGCTATGTTGGCTCCAGCGGCGCAAGTTATGTTCTACCAAACTCACCCGAGCCCGCCGACAAGCGAGGACAGGCATGGTCCATACCGCTACCTTCTGGAGAGCACAGCCTCCAACTTCTGAGCGATGCTGCCAACCAAATTCACATAACGGTCAACGGAGAAACCACCATCCACTACGCCACGCCCAGCGGCCTCGCTCGAACCGGCGTCTTCTTTCACCACGACCTCACACTTTCTTCAGAATCCGTAGTCCACCTCACCACAAGCTCTCCCTCTCGCCTTCTTGTGAAGACCAACGGTGATGAACTTGCAGGCATGACAGCATGGCCGTCAACCAACGGAGCCTATCTGGGGAACACCTTCCTCCCGCCTCATCTAAACGGAACCTTGCGGTTGAGCAACCCAGGCGAAACGGTCGTCACCGTGACATGGCGGGGTGGGGGTATCTCAGTAGCCGCAGGTGGAATTGAACACGTTTCGTGGCCACCAGCCTACGACGATGGTGCGGCGACCTTGGACGCCGACGGTGATGTGTTCGTAACTTGGGCTGCGACCCTTAGCGGTGCAAGCATCGACGGCACGAACGGAACGATGTTGTTACCTGCAGACGACACCGGCGCTCTTTCAGGAGGCCTCTTCTCTTATGGAAATACGCTGAACGCTACCGAGGAGAGGTTGCTTCTTCGCCTGGCAGGGTACACCACAACATGGAACGTAAGCGGTTCGTCCTCGCAAACAGGGGTGTTCTTGGACCAAACCAATCACCAATCCATTGCCCTTGGAGAAGGCAACACCAGCGTTCGAGTCGAAACCGGCCATCCGCTCCGTGTCCTTCGAACCTCGGGAAGTTCCGGATTGCTTGACCTGCCTCATGACGGTGAACACCGTTGCACGCGCGTCGACACACAAGCCAGCGGCTGGATCACCACCGACCTTCCGTGGGAGCGCATGGGTGGTCGCGGCGAAATTGACACACGACAAGCATGGATTGACGGCCGGCATCCAGCCAGCATGAGCATTGATGTATTGGGCAGCGATGGTGTTTCAACGCACAGTTCCATCGGCTCTGTATGGGCCTTCCACCTCTCTCGCTTGTCCTACCAGTTTGCTTCATCCGTCGATGGAATGGAGGTGGCTTTCAGCGGCGGAGCCGTTGTTACCAATCACCCCGAGTTCAGACCCTACGTGGTGGTACCACCCTCTGACAGGGGAGGTCCAGGTCCACGCTTTGCGGCCACCATTCCTTCCTTGCACCCAACGGCTGACAGCGATAGCGGTGCGGGGGAATTGGAACTTGACATTGAACTGGTTCACCGAACTTCATTGGCGTCCACACCTGCCTACGAGGTCCGTCGGGGCTGGTCCGAGCCTTACGGCACGGCTGTCGCAGATGATGCAGGGATTGGCCTCGAGGCGAGCGAAGATTGGACCGTTTACCCCGGCCGATTGGATTTACTCACCGACTATGTAGGATGGGTCCCTGACCCAAGTTACGGAACTTCAGAGGCGGTGTGGCATACCAATGGAGAAGTGATTGAGTTCACGCTTCAACTTGCATCGCTTGACATAACAACTCGGGAGGTCTTGATTTGAACAGGGGAGCGATGGTACGTGATACCCGTGCTGCAGCCACCGAGTTGGGCTACATTTTCACCTTCCTTCTCGGGGTGCTCTTGATGAGCATGTTCAGCGTTTGGGCCTGGGACATCGAGACCAACACACGTCTTCGTTGGAATGAGGAGGCCATCCAAGCCAACATGGACGATATTGCTGCAGCGGTTGAACGGGCCGATGAAGCCAGCCGACTGGGCGGAAACGTCTCCTATGCCGAAGAGATCAGTTGGCGACCATCGGAAGCGGACGAATCGCTGTTTTGGTTGGAACTCCACGACACCACGCTCGTTTTGATTGATGAGGGTGGGCCGCTCGATACCGAAGTGTCCCTCTCGGGAACAGGCGCAGGCACGCACGAAGGGCGTGTACCACTCGCAGGTGTTGAACGCATTTGGGTCGTCCACGACGACGGGATAACCTTCCTGTCGTTGGACCGTCCGCAAGCCGTCCAGTGAATCAACGACTCATCACGGCTCGATGAACCATGGCCTGAACTTCTCGCATTCTCGTCTTTGCACCAAGTTCCCTAAACACGGTCAAGGCACGCTGTAAGTATGCCATGCGACCCTGTCGGTCGGGCGCTACGCCGCCAAGACGAGTGAGCAATTCACCGATTTGCATGCGCAGGTCGTTTGCTTCGGCAAGCACCAGGGCCTGCCGGTAATGCTCAACCGCTTCTTCGGTACGACCTGCGTCGTGCAGGACTTCACCGAGAAGAATGGTGATTTCCACGAGGGATTGCACGTCCCCTGCTTCGGTCATCGCTTCCAGCGCTTCACTGTAATGGAACAAGGCCAATTCGGATTGATCGACCTTAGAGTAATACCGTCCAAGCACAGCCTGAGCCCGCGCATGGAGAAGGGAATCGTCCATTGCAGAGGTTTGCTCATGAGATGCCATGGCATGTTCACGGGCACGGTCAACCTCGCCCAGGGCGATAAGAGCACGAGCAAGCGTGATTTGGCTGTTGATGAGTTCGTCGTCATCAGAACTTTTCAAGATGGCTTCAACTTCTCCATAGGCCTCAAGGGCTTTTGCTCGCTCGTTCTTTCGTCGCAACAAATAACCGATGTTGTTGTAGGTACGTGCTGCCCATTTCGCGTGTCCAAGGGAAATGTAGTGCTTGAGGGCCTGCTTGTGTCGGTTGAGCGACACATCGCTCTCACCTTGCTTCCGGCTAACGTCCGCCATCGACGAGAGAATTTCGGCCTGAATCAGTTCCTCAGCATTCTCCTTGGCACGTTCCAGCGTCTCACTCAGGACCTGTTCGGCTTCATCAAGCCGTCCAAGAAGCGCCAGAATATCGCCCTGGAGCTGCGCCATCCGCACCACCACTTCAGATGCCAAGTCGTCCGTTTGAATTTGCTCTATGAGCCCAAGCAATTCCATGTATCCTTGTGAAATCAATTGCCGGCCCTCGGAGACCACCAGTTCAGAGGCCTTTTCGTACTGGGCAGCCTGGATGGAATGGTAGACCAGTTCAATCAGCATGTCATGAGATGGCGTTTGCTTTTCATACCAGTCCACACACTTGGCGTGGAATTCTTGCCGAAGCGCTGAAGAGAGGCTTCGAAGAAGAAATTCTCGAATCAAGTCGTGAACGTCATAGGTTTCTGCATCCGCTTGTCGGGCGAGACCGGATTCTACCAAACTGTCCAGTTCATCCGTGTTCAGTTGCTGCTGGGCCAGCGCATCCAATTCAACGGGTTCTCGGAAAATGGAGAGCGCAGATAGCACCCGCTTCTGTTCAGCACTGAGTTTGGAGAAGATTTCAACCGTGACATAATTCTCAAGCGTTTCGTGAAAGGCTCCCGCCGAGGCACCTCGGTTGATCAGTTCAAGAACGAGTGGATGACCTCGAGAGAGACCGTGGATGTGGAGCCACTGTTCATCTTCGAGTGAATCAAAACTCGTCAACAATTTACGCCCTGATTCGGGGTCAAGTCCGTCCAGTGGAAGAACCAAACTGGCGATGCGCCCTTCGGCGTCTTTGGTTGGCACAACGGGCTTGAACGAACGCGAAAAGATGACCAGTCCGATCTTTTCCTCACTACCGAGCAAGGCCAACGACATGGCTTGGAAGGTCTGGTGGAGCACCATGTCCGAAACCTTGTGAAAGTCGTCGATGACCAAAAGGGAAGGCGTACCCTCCAAGGCCTCCACCAACAATTTTGCAGCATCGGCGGGTTGTGGAACGGGTGTGGCTGCCAAGTACGTCGAGAATTCCGAATTGCCCATGCTCGACAGCCAATCTGCCACCGATTCGAAGAACGAGCGTGAACCCTCCCAATCTTGACAGCGATGATAGAGCAGGTTTCTGCGATGCATGAATCGTTCAATCAATTTGGACGCCACGGTCGTTTTTCCAATACCTGCAATTCCGGGCACCAACAGCGTGGTTGCTCGGGCTTCAAGGAGATTGACCATGTTGTCAAGTTCAGTGGTTCGCCCGTAGAAATGCCGGAGCCGTGGCAGGTCGGCAAGTGACGTCACGAGTTGTTTCTCAACGTGTTTTGAGAGGTCCCGTTCAACCAAATCTGCCGATAGGTTCCGCACGTCAAGACAATTGTGTTCGTCGATGTACCTGATGATGTCCACAGGGCGCATTTCAAAGGGCAAAACGGACTTGGCGCCGTTGAGTGTCGTCGCTACAGCGGGTTGGTCATCCAATATGCAACGAACAGGGAACTCAGCCAGGCGTTCCCACGTTTCGTTGGCAAGGGAAATACCGGTATCCGTGAGGAAGTAGGCCTTCCGTTTTCTCGACACCCCTTTGACGTGGGCTTGTCGTTCAACAAGAATGCCCTGATCTTTCAGCCCAGCGATGGCACGCGGTACGTTTGACCGAGCGATAGCGACCGCATTGGCAATGCCCATTTGCGAGAGCGCAAAGGGCACCTCAATGCTGTCCTTGTAGTCGGAATAGTCCAACAAATGCAGCAGGATGCGCTCCTGCACGCCGGGTTTTGCCTGAGCGGCCATGCCTCAACCCTCAGTTCTCACTCACTGTTGTGGTGGTTGCTGGTAGTTAGGGTCTGGCACCCACTGGTTGGTAGCCTGGTCCCAAAGCCATCCGGGATGTTGCGACGCGGCAGGAGCAGCCTGTTGTGCAACCGGAGCGGCCTGCGCAGGTGCAGCTGCCTCTTGCTGTGGGATGGCAGGAGTCTGCTTGGCCTTGGCCCACGCATAGGGGTCTTCTTCGGCTCCAGAATCATCTCCTGTGAGTTCATCCTCATCTGGAAGTTCTTCAAACTCGATGAAGAAGAACGCACCAGCGCCCAACAGCACCAACACCGCCAACACGATGAGGACGATGGTGAAGACACCTGAACTTCCGTCATCCCCGCTGGAGACGACGATGGCAAACTCCGCATTCTCGGTTTGACCAGCGAACCTGAAGATTTGACCGTCCATCTCAAAGATGACATCGGACTTCCCTTCAACACCGCTCAGTTGACCGGCCGTCAGATCCATGCTCCATGAGCCGTCAGAGAGCACGCGGGTCGAATTCAACTTGGCATTTCCTTCAGCAAATCGAGCAATGACAAGACTGCCAGGCAGGCCCTCTCCTTGGAAGGTCGCTGGGTCGTCCACCGTGATGTCGCCCGTGTCAATTCGCTCTACGGTGAACGCTACCGAGCGAACAAGGAAGTTCACCTTCAAGGAATAGGCCTTGGACTCTTGGTCGTCCTGAGCGTACACTACGACGCCGTTGAGCGACCAGTCTGGAATGTTGCTGGTGGTCTGCGCCATGTAGGACATCGGGTCGTAGGTGAGCACGCCAAGCGGTGTAATCGTGATGAAGTCATCATAGAAATCATCCTCCAACGTTTCATCATCGTCATAGACGTAGAACTCCAAGTCGTTGCCCGGTGAACCGGTACCGTCGGGGTCAGAGAAGAATTCTGCCAAATCAAACGATACGCCGCCTCCACAGCGATCGAAGGAGTTGGAATTTTCATCGCAGAAGATGGTCCATGTACCGACCCATCCTGTTTCGTTGAACACAGGGTCGATGTTCTCGGCGTCCAGTGGATTGTTGATGGTCATGCGCCAAACCACATCTTCGGAGTAATCATCGCCGTCGTAGGCACGAACCGTGACCGAATAGACGCTGTCGTGAACGAGTTTGGATGTATCCCAGTTCGCGACCCATGAACCGTCCTGTGCAAAGGTCGTGACCGGAAGCGGCCCGTCGTTGAGCAGGATACCGTTTGCCAAATCCGTGATTTCAATTTCAACACGGGTCACGAAACCGCCGATGTCTCGGGCGACACCGATGATTTTCGTCTCCGAAGAGGCTCGAACGGTATCACCGTCAATGCCACCGGAAGATTGGTCCTCGGCGCCGATCCACGACAGTTGAAGGTTGGGCGGAACGTTGTCGTTGTTGATGGTGATGGTTCGGGTTTCGACCACACACTCGTCCTTGTTATCGATACAGAAATCACTGTCTGCAGCCCAAACGGTGACCGTGTATTCACCCGATGGGAGTTCAGCCACGTTCCATTCATATGACCACGAGGTGGAACCTTGCTGGAAGAATTGTTGCGTGGTTCCCGGGCCCTGAATGTTGAACCAAATTTGCTTGATATCGCTGCCATAGGTGCCCTGGTACGGGTCGGAAGCCGTTCCTTGGAAGAGAACCTTACCGTTCTGGTGAACACTGCCTTCGGTGGGGATATCGACGAGAATGGTTGGTGCAACGAGGTTCAGTTTGTACTGGCGTACCTCAACTGGAGAATAGTCAAGACCGTCATACGAACGGATACGGAAGGTGATGTCGCCTTCACCCTCGGGGTGGGCTGCACCGTCCCATTCGTAGACCCAGTCCTTGAATGGATGGTTCTCCATCGTGATGTCGCCGTTGGAGCCGGAAACATCGGAAGCGTAGAACCAATCCGAAGAGCCTGGTGGTTGGATTTCGACACGCTTGATCAAGCCAAACTGAGCTTGTTGGGCCGTGTTGTCGTTGGCATAGGGCCACTTTGCACCGTCCCAGGCCTGCCCGGTGATGCGCACCGTGGTCGCGTAGGAGTAGCCGTCGGGTTCGTTGACGCTCACACCAGGGCGGAGGTTTTCGAGGTTGATGATGTCGTCAATTGGTCCAGACAAGACGTAGGAAAAATCGTCCCGGCCGCTTCCAAACTTGAAGGCTTCAACGCTGTAGAACGGGCGCTCACGACCGGTAATACAGTCGTTGTCGTCGCCGTCAACAAGGGTGTCGCCGTCGTTGTCAATTCCGTCTGCACAGGAATCTTCGTCCACCACAATGGGTTGACCGGTTCCATCGTTTGAGCCAGGAATGGCAGCGTTCTTGTCGCCAACAACATGGTTCCAGTTTCGGTCAAGCAAAAAGTCGGAGGGGAGGGAGACTTCCTGGGTGAAACCGAAGGCATCGGTGGTCAACTCGTAGAGCGGAAGACCGGTGGCATCCTTGATGACGACCGTTGCGCCCTCAACGTTGGAATTCTTGGCCTTCACTTGGTAGCGAACGAGTTCACCTTCACGGACTTGGGATCCCCAAGCCGTGTTTTGGTTTTGGACGTGAATCATCGTTGAGTCAAAGTTCTGGAGGTCAGCGTAAGAAAACACGGTGGCGTTCTCGACCAACTCCAGAGCAAGCGGCATGTTAGCGGGCGGCATTGCAACAGTACCTGGAATTTTGAGACACTCATCTTGCACGAACGGACACTCAGCACCGAGCCAACGGATGTTGACCGGGTAGAGTTCGCCGTTGCCTGGAGAAGGAATTTGTTCGGATTGCACGGTGACCCGGGATTCCGTCACGTTGTACACTTGGGAAACACCGCTCCATGAGTTACCCGAGAAGTAAGCAATCGAACCGTATTTGTTTCCGTAATTGTCGTCGTGAACACTGACGTTTCCTGCAAAACCACCAGCAGAATCAGCGGTGTTGCCTTGGACGTTCACGAGGGACCCCTTGGCGCGAATGATATCGCCGGTGTTGCCGGAGATGGTGTTATCAACAACGGTCGCCGAAGAACGGAAAACGTGGACGGCGGGACAGGCGAAGTCGCCTCCATACATCTGCGAGTTGCAGGTTCCAGAATTGTTTGAGATGACGTTGTTGGCGAGGTAAAGGCGGGCTGCCGTCGGTGCGGGAACTTGCCAACCCTGGTCTTGATAGTGGTATTCGCCGATGAGCACCGGTTCCTTGCCAGTATCCTGAATGGTGTTGTTCTCAGCCACGACATCGGACGTGCCGTAAATCCACAAGCCGTTCCAGCCCCCAATGGGTCCGATGGTGTTCTCGTGGAGTTCAACAATGGAACTTCGAATACCGATGCCGGAACCTTCTGCAGCACCGCTGATGGTGTTGCGCTCGGCGTAGACCTTTGCACCGTCGTAGGCGGTCAAACCAGCGCCTTCGGCAGTGGTGATGATGTTGTTGTTGACCTCAAGCGTGTGCTCAATGATGCCCGTGGTTTTCAGGGAGTTCGTATCAACAGCGTTACACTTGACGTCTACCTTTGAGTTGGTGAGTGAACCTGAGCTTGATTTCATCAAAATCCCGTAGCTGTTGTCCTTAACGTCCAGATTGTCCATGTCAATGTAGGAGTCCTCGATGTAAATGACGGCACGACCGCCACCTTGTTGGCCACAATCTGCATCAACACCGGTGAATGAGGAGTCCTTGACCTCGAACGTTGAGAGGATACCAGCACCGGCACCGTAAGCACGGACCGCTGCTGCATCGTAGCCTTGTCCGTCGATACCAAGTTCAAAACTGGACTCGGTCAGGAGGGGTGAGGCGAAGTCAACGGCGATGACGTTTGACGTGTTGATGTCGGTGAACGAAAGCCCACGAGCGGTGGTGGAAGAACCGTCAAACACCAGCGCGCCGTATTGTACGGCTTGCAACGATGAAACGTAGATGGGGTAGCCGTAGGCGTTTTCGAAATGAGCGAAGTTGATGGATGTGATGGCTTGGTCGATCGTGTTTCGGATGATCATACCGGAGCCGCACGCAGCATCCGGGTTGTTGAGGACGTTGCTGTTGTTGTTGAGGCATCGACCGACCTTGTTGTAATCGGTTGGCGTTGACCAGATGAACCGTGCTTGCGATGAGGCAGAGCCTGCGCTTGCACCACACGACGCATCCCCGATGCAGATGGCGCCCTTTACATCGATGAATTTGCCGTGGGGGATGTTGACCGTGGTCCCAGCGTTGATGATGAGTTTCGAACCCTCAGCCACTTCGATATCGCCTTGGAGGTTCATGGTGCCGGACCATGTCTCGGTGCCTGTGACGGTACCTTGCGTCGTTTCGTTCACGGCCATGGCGCTTGGAACGGAGACCATGGCCAACATGAGCGACAGCATGTAGAGCATAACCAGCGATACGGATTTCGTGCGGTTTCTTTGAGACATCGGTGATTCACCTGCTTTGTCCATGAACGCCACGAATATAATACTGCGCCTCATTTGCCGAATTTAAAATATCATTTATCCATGAAAGTATCAAACGGCCTGCCGAAAAACGGCAATAAAAGTCCGAAATCCTGCTCTTTTTTGACCTTAATCCAGAGTTTTCCGACCCCGAAACGACCCGCAATATTGGCCGAATAGCCTTCAACACGCCGAAATGGCCTGTGTTTCCTCGAACCAAGCCGAAGCGTTCAGCATGCCATAACCGCCTCGAGCATCGTGTTGTGACACACCGTCTACCCGCAATGAATCCACCAGTGCTTCCTTGACTTTGATGAGGCAGGATGCATCACCATTTGGCGTAGGCTTGAGTATCGGGTTGGCTTCTAAAATGAGCGACAGTGCACCCGTGACGAACACGGTCGCATCCGAGGTACCACTGCTCGAGTACCAGCGGTTATCGTCCCCCGTGCTGATGATGGAATCTCCGGGCGCAACCACCTCCGGTTTGAGATGAGGTGACTCACGAACCTCCCCCTCACGGTCCAGAGTGGCTCCGGTCGAAGTGTTGGACCACAGTGTCTTGCCTTGTGTGGTTGCACCGACCGATATCGCCAATTGAACACTGCCGGGTGAAGCAACATCACCATCGTCATCTAAACCGTCATTCCCCGCTGCTGCAATGACATAGATGCCTGCATCGGTGGCTTGGCGAGTAGCCGACGACGAGCCACCCTCTTGTGAATCGGCATTCTCACTTCCTCCAAGGGAAAGGGAAATGATGTCAGCTTCAAACTCAAATTGGCACCAACGAATGGCATCTGCAACATCTGAATCCAATCCTGTATTTTCACCATCACCGTTGTCGCTCAAGGAAGCCACCATCGCAAACGTCACTCCCGGAGCGGCGCCTTGTTGATGATCGGTTGACAATAACAATCCAGCCATGAGCGTCCCGTGTGCCACCACACCGTAATCCAGTGGCTCCCGTGAAGCACCGACCAAATCTTTGAATTCGATTTCACGACCATCAAAGGCTTCGTGCGAAGCATCAATGCCCGTGTCAACCATACACACACGAACGCCTTGTCCTGTGAGACCTTCCGCCTGGAGTTCCCTTAGTCCGGTGTCTTCAAACGCCCATTCTGATTTCGGCACTTGAAATTCAACGACGACCCAATTGTTCTGCCACATCAGCAAACTGACCGAAACGAGCAGGGCAAACACCACCACACCAGACAAGGTGAACGACCTGCGACGTGGTTTGACCACGGGGGTCACTTCGCGTGGCGCCCAACCCATGATCTCTGAGCGCCATTCGTTCTGAAATCCAATCACGGTGGGATCCACCGCAGAAACAATGCTCCGATCGGTGGGTTCAGGAAGGTATTCGACATCACGAAGTCCCTTCATGGCTCTCGCTACCCCCCTCACGCACTCATGAACCCTTGTTTGAAAATTCACAGAAAAGTGAACATCAGAACTTGGTTCCGCCTCGGCTACGAGCGGTCTTCACACCACCGTAAACGACCAGAATGGCCAAGAGGGCAATCAGCAGGGTCATCCACGCCGATTCACCGTCGGCCGAGCTCTGAATGTTGTACTCAAGACTAAAGTCGCCTTCATCTGGAATCTCCTCAACACTCTCTGACTCGGCGCCCGCAACTTCCATTCGGTAAGCGAAGCGCTGGTTTCCAAAGGTGAAGGAAAGTCCGTCAAAGACGGCCACACCTTCACCACCTGCTGGAACAGAAATGGTCTGCTGGAGTTCTGCACCGTTTGGTGGTGTCAAGTAGACGATGACGGAAGGAGCATCCAAGAGGCCATCGTTTGTCACGGGGACCCGGACTGCACCGGTTTGGTCAGCAATCAAATCCGACTCCGTCGCAATTCTTGCCTCGTCGAGACCGAGTTTGATGGTCGCCTTCTGGATGCTGACGATCACTTCTTCAGAGTCCACGCTCAGGCTTTCGCTGTTGACGTAAACGGTCAAATCGAAATCCTGGCCGTCGGTAAAGGAGGCTGGAGCAAAGACCGTGAACTGTTGGCTCCGAGTTTCATCCTTTGACAGTGTGAGGGTCGAGGTCATGGGTGTGACCGACCAGTCAGCGGGAATGCCACTCTGCAACAGTTCAATGGTAAAGGTGTCTTGTCCGTTTCCATCGTTGGTCAAATCAAAGGAGAATTGACGCTCAACCAGGGCCGACATACCAAGTTCCTCCGTAGCATCCGAAACGGTAAATCCGTACGTTTGTGGAACGAAGACCTTGACAGACGCCTGGGAGGATTCACCCAAGTCGGTTTGCAAACGCATCGTCATGCGATGTCCGTTTTCCAACTTCCATGCATCAGCGACATCTGGAAGTGTGATTTGTACCTTCACGGTCGTTGAAAGCACAGCGGCGGTGTTGGCATCACCAATGCCCAGAGACACGTCGATGCTGTCTTCGTAAGCCGCACTCGTTTCGTTGTAGAATTGCACCGTCCACAACTCCGAATCTTGGGCAAGACCCATTTCTCCGGAGACCGAAAACACATCCATCATCTCCGTGCCGTTGTAGGTGACATCGAAGTCAAAGGTGATGGTGGAATACACCGATTCATTGGTTGAGGAAACCACGGCTTCAATCTCTGCATCACCAGCGTTGAGGACCGTTGCATCGGTCAAGGAAGCCTCGTTGAACATGATGTCCAAGGCCGAGTTGACCCTTCGGTTGAACTGCAACGTAGCAGCGATGGTGGAATCAGCGGATACCGTCGTGGTTTGACCGCCGTAGTATTCCATTTCAAGTTCGGTTGAATGTTGAACCGTCATGAATTCACTGTCGAACGAAACGCTGCCTTCAGGGAAGAGCGTGCGCAATTCACCGCTGGCAGGAACCGCCATCATCCAGGACATCTCGTTGAAGGTTACTTCGAGTTCAACAACGTCTTGAACCATGGATGCTCCATTGTCGTCAGAACCTGCGTGGTGGTCGTTTTGCTCGATATCGGTCCAAGCCGTAGCGAGGTCAACATAACCGCCGAGGGCCATGACCATCGAGATGTTTCCGCCATTGGATACCGAGGCATCAAGCAGACCGATTGAAACACCGCCACCGTTGGGTCCGGGGTTGGATTGGGTAATCACCACAACCCACTCACCGGGCTCAATGCTGGTGGACCACTCAAGTGTGCTTTCGTTCATGGTTCCATCAACGTGAACGGGGTCTCGTTCTACACCCGCAACGGGGTAGAGGACGATGTTGGCGTCAATCAACCGTGCAGCGTCAAGCTGGTCGGTGATTGTACCGAACACATCAACGAGTCCAGCGCTGACTTCAATGTCGGTCGAATCCGGACTGTCGTGAACCGTGTATCCGCTTTGGTTTTCGGTTTCGTAGTAGACGGTTTCGTAGCCTTCTTTCTCAACGGTCACGTTGTAGACATCTCGGATGGGCACAAAGACACGCCACACACCCTCATCATCGGTCATGACCGTGGCAGAGAAGTCCGAATTGTTGTCGCCTTGAACGGTGACGGACATTTCAGGAAGTCCCTCGCCAAGGTTTGGAATGCTGTCCTTGTTCAAATCCCAGAACACCTTTCCACCGATCTCAACCTCAAGGGTCGCATAGACGGCGTCCAGAACCAAGCTGTTGTTCACAGCGTCGTCCGTGTTAAACGGCGAATCGCTGGTGTCCATGAACCAGGATTTTGTTCCGATGGTTCGGTTGAGGTAGAAACTCCATTCACCGGGCATTAACAACTCAGAGGAGTTACCGTTTTCGTCGGTTCGCTCAAAGGTGACATTGCCAAGACCTTCATGGCTCACGGCGGTGACCGTCATGTCGCTCAAGGCCGATTCGGTGACGGCTTCCATGAGTTGCATGGAGACATCCACGCTTACTTGGGTTGCCAAATCGAGCTCCAAACGGTCAGAACCTGCTTCCACCGTGACCGGTTGGCGGAGCGTCTCCGTGTGGTCTCCGTTGTTGAACGGTGCAACGATGATGAGCCACTCACCTGCAGGTACGTAGGCAGCGAAGGTGCCGTTTTCATCCGAACCAATGTTGAACCACTGGTCCTTGGCTTCGTTGTACAGAAGGAAATCGTTGGCAATACCGTCGCCGGTGGTGTTCACCAGTGTTCCGTTCACCAGGTAGGTGTTCTTGAGCGGAACCTCGAGCGGTTCATCAATGGAATCCAATCCGATACGGAGAGCGTCAAAGAACTGCTCGCCGACAAGGTCGTAATCCGTGGCATTTTCGTTGTCTGCCGTGGTTCGGTTAAACACGATATCATAGCCGCCTGGGGTGAGGTCGACGGTGATGATTCCAGGTTCACTGTAGTCGTCTGCCGTGAAGTACAGGCTCTCTCGGTTCTCATCGATTGGCTTCAAGGAGAATTCAGGCGTCGCCATCGTTCCGTTCTCAAACGTGCCATCCTCGGCCGAATTCAGGTAAACGTGCATCGTCACCGCAATCGGTTCGGGATTGGCCACGAGCTCCATCGTCGAGATGAAGGTGGTCGCAGAGTGGTTGACGATGATGTCTTGTGCACCGCTGACGTTCAGGCGCTCATCGCTGACGGAAAGGTCCCACGTACCGTCGGTCAAGTCGAAGACGAATTCACCCATTTCAGTGGAGGTGGTTCGCCACATCAGACCGTCTTCGTTGGTGGCCACAATCTCAGGAGCCACCCAGTTTGGAAGGGTCGAATCCCACCGAGTATCGTTTTCGTACAGGTGGACGATGCCGTTGACAGTCGTGGTTGGCTCAAGGTAAAGGGCGCCGAGGTCCAAGTCCTCGCCGGTCTCAACCGACACCAGTTGACCGAGACCACGGTTGATGATGACACTCTCGGTGGTCATGTGGTAGGTGAAACCTGAAGGCACACGTACCGAGAAGAATCCAGTAACATTGGTCACAGAGGAGAATTCAAGGTTGCCCGAGACGAAGTTCACGGTCAGTGCCGAGGCCGGTTCCGTGGTTTCCTCGCGATTTTCTTCAGGCGTCATTTCGTCCCACTGGTCGTACTCCTCAATGGTAACACCGGGGTAGGAGCGCATGCTTCCGTTGATGTAGGCTGCCTTGGCGTAGGTTACATCACGCTGAAGTTCGTCGGTACCCGGCTCAAGTTCAATTTGGTCGAACAGAACGAATTCAGGGTTGATGTCGTCTCGAATGTTCCACACACCGAACAAGAGTTCAGCATAAATCTCGCCGTTTTCATCGCTGGTGACGTTGATTGGGTCGAGCACATCAACTTCGTTTTGGAAGGTGATGGTTCGGTTTGAAACGTCAAAGAGCGGCTCTAGAGTGAGCGGGTCCAACGGCGAAACGAGGGTCAAGGTGACGTCGGCCGTGTCCGGAACGTTGAGGGCCAACGTGATGTTGGTGATGTCATCGTTCACGAAGGCCGTCTCGTTGTAATCGTACCAACCGTCGTTATCAACGTCGCCTCGGTAGTAGTACTCACCCGGTGCAACGGGGCCGTAGGAGAAGTTTCCTTCCTCATCGGTCGTGATCATAACGGCAAACTCCTCGCCAAGTTCCACATCAACGAATTCAATCGTTTGGTTTGGCATGGCATCGCCGTGCATGTCCTTCAGAGTGTCCTTGAAGATGGCACCCGGCATGGTCATGGCAAGGTCGTAGGTCGGCTCAATACCAATCTCAACGGGCTCTGGCAGAAGAACTTCCTTGCCGTTTGCCAGTTGTGCGATCATGTTGTAAGTACCCGGCAAGAGACCGGTCTTGTAGAATGAACCGGGTTCAACCATTGGTCCAGAGAAGGTTCCAACACCGATGAACATGCCCGTACCGTTGAACGTGCCCGTTCCTTCGAACAAGCCTGCACCCTCGATGGTCTCACCTTGGCCAGCGTCAGCGTCACCGTAGGTTCGACTGAGGGAGGAGGTGCCTTCGGACGTAAATGTACCAAAGGCATCAACCGTTCCTTCAAGGCGGTAGGTTGGGAGTTCACCGCTGTCGTCGATGAGACAGAAGGTTTCGTTTTCGGGCATGACTGGATTGGATTCGTTGTCCGACTCACACGCTGCGACATCGGTCGGTTCAACCCACGATGCTTCCAGCACACCAAATCCAGACCACGTACCGTTGGCAAAGAACGTGCGTGCGTCGCCGATGTCTCGAGTGAAGGTCCCGATGAAGTTGCTGGCGAGTGCGATGCCCTCGCTGTCAAAGGTACCGTTCTCGGTCAACGTGGCTTCACCGGTTCCTTGGAGGATACGGGATTCTTCAGAGGTGAATGAACCGCTCGTGGTCTCAACCGTGTAGTTGTCCGTCATCGACCAAATGTTTCGGAGAATGAAACTGGTTTCAGCAATGGGCTCGCCGTTGAAGGCTTCATCACCAGCCCACGAAACAGTACCTGAAACACCGCTGCTTTCCACAGCGATGTCAAGGGTGTTGTCCATCGCAACCATTCGGTTGGCCTCGTCGGCAGTGACGTTCAGAAGGGATTCACCCAACCAAGTCATGTTGGCAACTTGACCCAAAATGGCCGTGAGTTCGTTCACTTGGCGGTCGGTGTTGGTCTCGGTCAGAATGTCGCTGAGTCGCTCGCCGTAGGAACCGTCTCGAACCTTGTCGCGGGCTGAACTGGCATCGAAATCACCAGCAAAGGCCGAGACGCGAATCTTTCCAGCAGGTGCGAGGAAACTGTAGCGGCCTTCGTCATCGGCGTCTACAAAGCCGATCGGAACCCAGTAGGTATCTTCATCCAAGTCTTCGCCACTCTCTCCAGAGAAGGCGTCTCGCTCAACGAGCAGGCGAACGCCCGGAAGACCTTCCCCGTTGTCGCTCATGGTCACTTGACCGGTCAACTCTGCACCGGGGTAATACTTCAGAATCTTGACCAAGGTGTTGGTGGATTGAATCTGGTCCTCAGGTGCTTCGCTGTACCAGTTGGCGATGACGAAGTGGTTCATCATGGCGCCGGGCAACGGGAGTGCGTTGGTCATGATGGTGCCAGGGGAACCGGATTGTCCGAAGTGCTGGGACGGTTGCGGGTTGCTTGAACCAGCGTTCAAACCAAGGGTGGACGCACCGTATCCAACATAGGTTCGGGCAACCATGGTGTCAAAGAACGCTGGGTTGTGATCAACACGAACGTCCTCAATCTGCAACGGGTCAATGTCGGCACCCGCTTGTTGGTTAAGGAAATCCTTCTGCATGGCCTCGTCCACTTCTTCTCGAGTCATCTCGTCTTGGAAATCGCCACGAACCGTTTCGTAGACTTCATCCATGTAGGTGGTGATGTCTTGTCCAGCCAGGATGGTTGGTGCGCCGAAGATACCCATGGGTTGACCTCGGTTGTAGTTGGCATCGGCGGTGTAGCGTCCAGCACGTGGATACAATCGGTCGTCAATGGCAAAGTATCGGATTTCGTGGTCTCGGGAGATGGTCTCACCGGGTGCACCTTCGTAGTCTTGGACCTTGTAGAGCCCTTCAAGATTGATGAGGTCGTTGTAGAGGTCGTGAATGGTGTGGTCGGGGTTGGCATCAAAGGCAGCCGTCAGAAGTTGCGTGGCCATGGCCAAACGGGCGTTCATTCGGTGAATGGAGGTTGAAACCGACAAGTATTCATCGAGCAAATCATCGGTGTACCAATAGTCGCCAAAGATGGTATGCGTGCGTCCTTCGACCGTTTCTTCCGAGGTCCGTACGTTGTTGTTGAACGTGATGTCGGCTTGGTCCTCCGAACTCCACGCCTCGCCAACGCAAGACGTTGATACAGCGTCCGTACATGGAATGATTTCGTTGTCCTTCCAAATCTTGTAGACCTTCGTGCTGTCGTCAAAAATACCTGCGTCGTGCGTGTAGCCTTCGGCCATCACAACATCGCGGTTCGTCTTCACAACATTGAATGAGCGCAATTCGATGAACTCAATCATGTCTTCATCAAAGGTCGTCTGCATGGTGTGGAAATCATCGTATTGCTCCGGGGTCAAGTACTTCTTCACGGTGTTCTCGAACGGCGTGGTGAACGTATAGTCGACGCCTTCCGTAGCATACGCCCGGTCGCCTTCGGCCAGCTGCCAAATGAACATGGCCGTCAAATCCTCTTGACTTCGGGCTAGAAGCATATTACCTGTTGCTGGAATACCAGATTGGAAGTTATCTGAGACCGACGGGTGTTCTCCCGTGCTCAAGGCTTGGAACCCGTAGTCCCACCACGAAACGAAGGCAGGCTTGTCGGAGTACGCCATATCGGCATCCTGATTCGCTAACCACTCGTACGCAGCATTCCAACCGTTGTCATTGAAGGAGGACCCGAAGCTACCGAGGTACCATCGGCCGTCGTAGGCGTCGCTGTCGAGGATGGAGAAACCAAGCCCGTCAAAGCGGAGAATGTCTGGGACGATGTTGTAGATGCGCTCGTCAATCTCCGATTCTTGATTGGACGTCCCTGGGATAGCCGAATCCAAACCGTAGGTGGCTTGTTGGCCGAAGATCATGATCATGACGAGGAACACTGCGGAGAATTGTGGCGTGCGCCAGACGGCCTTTCGTGCACCTGCGATGCGGTCACCGGGTGTGCGAATACCGAATTTCTTCCACGAGCGAACCAAACCGCTCCAATCAGCCCACTGCCAGAACGCAACGATTCCGGCGGCACCGAGAACGGCCATAATGGGCGTGGCGTTGAACATAAATCGGGCAGCGTTCCACGCCATGAAGGTTGCAGCAAACACCCAAACACCAAACACCAACGCTGTGCCGTTTCGGTGTCGCATACCTCGCCAGAGCAAGCCGCCACCCATGATGAGGGCCAGCAGGAAGGTAATCGGTCCAAACGACGCGAAGAGCTGCGCACGGTTGGGTGCGTTCGCTTCTGCAACCGTTCCGAAAATCTTGGTCTTCGTGAAGTAGCCGCTACCGGTAAACAGCACGTCCCAAGCGTTCGAGAGTTCGAGGGTCTTGAGCACGTAGAGCACGGCAAAGAACACCGTGGCGAGGGCACCGAGGGTACCGAGCACCAGCAGCCAAGGCTTGTCCCGGAATCCAGTGGTCACGAAGGCGATGGCCAAGGTGAAGCCGAAGATGAACAAGAACGGCTGCAGACCGGTTGAATCGAACACGAGGTCCAACTGAGGATGACCGTAAAACGGTAGGGCCATCAAGAAAATGGTGGCCGACATCACGAGGAACATCACGCTCAGCGTTGTGGAGTCACGACGGCGGAACATGTTCAAGGCCACTTGCAAGGCATAGGCCAGGAACAAGATGGCAGGACCAACAACGAACCCTTTCCAACCCAACGCAACAATTCCGAAGGCAACACCAGCGAGCACGGCGTTGGCCATGGCCGCTTGGCGATGCTTAGCGACATCGCCAAAGGCTCGTATGAACGACATCGGGTGAGCAGAGGTGGTCTTGGTGATTCGAGCAGAACCAGAATACTTCACCGCACGAAGCCAATACATGAACCCGACAGAGATGAAGAGCATCACGAAGGCGTCGTGGTCTGCCAGTGCCCAAGTGGAGTGGGTGACGTGGGCCGGCATGAAGGCGATGAGCCAGGCGGCAAGAACACCCGCACCCTTGCCAAAGTGGTCCTTGGCGATGGTTGCGATGGGGAACACGGTGAGCGCACCGTAGATGGCAGGTAGCGCAAGCATGCTCCACCAGATTGCGTCGTCGGGGTTTCCGATGAACGGCTCGAGGAGCATGGCACCAACAGCCATTGACCACGAAAAGAGCGGAGGACGTGGATTGATACCACCGAGGGGGTAGAACCGGTCGGCGTCCACCACAAGGTGAGCGTTGTTGGCCAAGATGTAGTCAACAACTCGCTTCATGTACCACGGGTCAGAGCCGCCCGTCATGTCCCAGTTGCCGGTTCCAAAGGCGTTCATCGATGGCACAGCGTACCACTGAACACGGATGGCAAGACCGACCAAGAACGCCAGCGCCACCATCATGCCGGCGCCGTGAGCGCGGAGGAATTTACGTGCCTGTGAGGGCTCGTGCTCTCCAAGGTTGGCCCAGCCTCCGTATTTTTCGTGGTTGCCGATGGAATAGATTGCAACGCCAATGAAAAACGTGAATCCAAGCCAGATCAAAGCACCCCAGGTTCCGTCAAGGTCCTCGTTATACCAAATACCAGCCTCAAACCAGGCAGCGACTTGATACAGAGCCCACATGGAGCCGACGAGCATGGCACGGGTGTACCAGCGCTCAGCCACCATGCCGGCGACGATAAGAGCGACCACACCCGTGAGGAAGGCACTCCAATAGCCGATGTAGCCGTGATAGCCCTCTTCGGTGGTGATACCCAACTGGTCAACCACGCCAACGGAGTTGAAGTGATAGATGGAGACAGCGAACGCAAGCACCCACACGCCAAGCGCAATCATAAGCGGCATGGCATCTCGGTTGAAACCGTTCTTCTGCCCGAGGAACGAAAACCAACCTTCCTCGCCAGCGGGGTTCAAGGTACCCCGAGCAAGAACACCAGCGAGCAAGCCGGCTGCCGTGAACATCGTCCAGTAGGCAAAGAACACGTAAGCGGTGGCTTGGCGTTCAAGGTTCATGGTCGAGACCAATTGGCCGCTTTCCATCGTGTATTGAGACGGGAGTGCAGCAAAGGCGTCACCTGCGGCGGCCATAGCGAACCAGAAGCCGACAGCGGAGAACGCCATGGCGGTCATCCACTCATGACGGCCACGCAGGTTCAGGTTTGAACCAACGACAACAATGATGGCAAACATCAACGCTGCGACAGCGTCGACATCAGCGAACATGTAGAGGCCTTCTGCACCGACAAGGGCCAAGACCAACACGCTGAGGGAAACGGTGGAGGTGGAAATGTCGGGTCGAGTTGCCTGAACGATGCTCGGCACCAAGGCCAGCATGGATGCGATGGCGACGACGAGCATCGGCATCATGTTGTTCAACGTCAAGTCGTATTCAATGCCTACGACTTTGGTGGTGGCAAGAGCGAGCAGCACGGCCAAGGGTGCAAGCAGCAACCCCATCACGGCACTAGGCTGTTCCGCCTTCGTTTCCATTTCTTCTTCCATTTGTATCCCTCAATTTAGGTCCAGCCTGAAGGCTGGCGTCGTTGGCCACTTCTGAACCCCTTTTGAAGGTGCCTGTTTGCATAAAGGCGACTGTCCTTCAGTCGCTCTTTTTGAGGCGGTTTTCCTTTATGAGCAGTGGCATCCAATTTCAGTCAATGGCGCGATGAGCGATATCCTTGCGGAAATGACCGCCCTCAAGTTTGATTTCGTGTATCAAAGCGTAGGCCTTTTGCTGGGTTTCTTGCAGGTCAGCACCGAGGGCCGTGCACGAAAGAACTCGACCTCCCGAGGCGATGAAGCCACCGTCCTGACCGGATGCAACACCGGCAAAATTCACCCAGGATTTCCCGTAGGTTGTTTTGCGAACTAGCGAGTTCAACCCGAGTATCGGTCGTCCTTTGATGGGCGAGGCAGGGTAGCCTTCGGAAGCCAACACCACCGTGACAGCCGAACCATCGTGCAGTTCAAGTTCGACACCATGAAGCGTGTCGGTCGCTGCACCGTAGAGAAGCGAAAACATGTCGGTTTTGATGAGTGGGAGCGTGACCTGACACTCGGGGTCGCCAAACCTCACGTTGAATTCAACCACGTAAGGGTCG
>JBMYQB010000003.1:0-78159 GCA_049600935.1 Candidatus Poseidonia sp. | reverse complement strand
TGCATCCGGTGAAGAACTTCGCCAGGACGGGAAGCGTTGAGGATTTTCCACAGCTCCATCCAACGTCGCTCAATGGCCACCATGGTCAATCGGTTTCGATGTTTTGCTATGGCGTCATGGAGGGAGGGTTCCATCGTCCACAGCGACCCTTCATCACGTCGCAGGAAGCGATAGGCACGAAGTATTCGCAGCGCGTCCTCTTCGCACCGAAGACCCGCCTCGCCAACGGCACGAACCCTTCGAGCAGCAAGATCGCCAACTCCATCAAACGGGTCGTACATCTCTTGGCGAGCAACGTCCACGGCCATGCTGTTGAAGGTGAAATCACGCCGACTCAAATCTTCCCTCAAGGACAAGCCCCACTCCACATGTTCCGGTCGGCGCCCGTCTCTGTAAAGCGATTCAGTCCGAAGTGTGGTCACCTCGTAGTGCCTGCCTTGGCCTTTGATGGTGACCGTACCAAATTCAATCCCCGTGGGTATGGCGCGGTCCCCAAAGAGCGTGAGCAATCGGTCCGGCGGGCATGTGGTGCATACATCAACATCGTTGGACGGTGTTCCCAACCATGCATCACGAACACAGCCACCCACCAACCAAGCGCCATGACCGTCCCCAGCGATGGTTTCGAGCAACGAGATGAGGTCGTCGTCGAGGGTAGCGAGCCAGCGAATCAATTGAGGTGGACACGGCTGCCCATCAAGGTCGGCCCGGAGGCCTTCGGTCAATGTCGGACCCTCCATCATGCCCCCCTCTTCCTGTTCTGTTGTGCTGACTGTGAAAAAGGATTATGTGACAACGGCGGTTCCAACGGCTAATGTCGTGGAGCGAAGACGATGTCACCCTCGTTCCTGTGGCTTGGTTGAAGCCCCATGAGGAGATCAAAGAGCGAAATCGAGACAAGTTGCTTGAGATGACAAAACGGTGGGGTGGCTACACGAAACCGCTTCTTGTCGACAAAAAGACGGGGACCATCCTCGACGGCCATCACCGCTATTCCATCGCTTGCTTGCTCGGACTCAAGCGAGTTCCCGCACTCTGCGTTGACTATCTCGCCGACGAGGAGATTCATCTCAGCGTGTGGCCCGATTGCGGGCGTGATTCACTGACCAAAGAAGAGGTCGTGGAAATGGCGCTCTCCGGGGCGTGCTTTCCTCCAAAAACCAGCCGCCACACGCTCCCAGAGCATTCGCCGCCAATTTTCGTGCCGTTGTCAACCCTGGAAGTGTATCCGCCGCTCAATTTGTCTGGCGAGTCGTGATCCATTCCTTCCACCGAGCATTGCCTTTCCCGCTGAGCGTGACGCCGTGCTGAGGTGAAGCGGGCAATACGATGGATGCGTTGGAAAGAATACCCTCGTGAACGATTTCGAGCGTGATGGTCTCGCCGGCACGTCCACCGATGAGTTTCTTGAGGTGGGCAGGGGACTTGACTCGCACGCCGTCAACCGCCACGAGTTCATCACCGACCTGGGTGCACGTTCTCAGGGGCGAGCCGGCATGATAGGTGGTGATGGTGACCCTTCCCGAAGTTTCTCGCAAACCGACGCCCAACCATCCTTTGCCCTCTTTGTCGCCAGCGTGCGGTACCAACTTGAGTCGGAAGGCGGACAGGGCGCGCTGAATGTTGGGGAGGGCTCGCTGTCGGACCAGTTTGTCCAAAAAAGGCCCCATGGAAGCGCCTCCGGGGCACGCTTTGAGAGCCGTTCGAATGTCGTTGTAGTCAACACCAGGTGCGTCTTCCTCATCGGATTCAATCGAGAAACGACGAACGAGTTCTGCCATAAGGTCACATGCACCGAAGGTGTCCTTGTTGCGTCGTCGCAATTCTACATCCAAACACATCATCGCAAGTTCACCTTCAAGGTAGTATGAGATTTGACTCTCTCTCGTGTAAGGTCCACTTCTATAGAGGTGTATCCACGCATCATGACTTGATTCTGCAAGCGATTCACGGTGCATGCCGTTACCGGTGGTGTGCCGTTTCATCTTGCGCTCAAAATCCAGACGCCAGTCCTCTTCCGACCATGCCCCCGAACGAACGCACATCATGTCGCCTAACCACGATGTACCGCCCTCAAACCACCAAAGAAGGTCGGTGTGGACTTCGCTCTGCAAGTCGTAATCGACGAAGCACTTGGGGCGCAGCCGCTTGACGTTCCACTGATGCAGGTATTCGTGGGAAAACAAGCTCACGAGGTCTCGATATTCATCGGGGTGATCGGGGAACAGACACGACCTCGGCATCATCGATGTTTGCGAATTCATGTGCTCAAGGCCACCTCGACCGGTGTCGGTCAGATGCAGTACGGTGGTATAGGCTGGCCAATTCGGCACCCCGAAGAGGGCATGATGCTCTTTGGCAATACGCTCCATATCGGCCACAAAGGCCTGGAGACGCTCAGCGTTTGGAACGTGCCCACCGCTGTCCCACCACTTGAAGTGGTGCGTTCGTCCATCAATATCGTAGGTCAGAGGTGCGTTCGGGTTGACTTCCATGATGCTGTCGAGCAACATGTCCCTGTTTGGTGAGGAAAAGGTCCATCGCTTTACGAGGTCGTTTTCTGCGGTTTCTGAATCCAGATCCAATTGCGTCGCAGGGCTCCATTCAACCGGTGCAAGAAGCTCAACTCGGTGGGTCATGTTCAGTCGCGCTTCCTCAACACCTCGTTCCGGCCAAAACCACGTGAACGGTGGCATAAGGTGAAGATGGGTGCTGTCGAGGTGGTTTGAGCGGACGGACAACTCCTTTGCCAGCAGCATGTAGCGAATGGAAACGGCGGAAGAGCCCTTCCTGAGTTGCACGGAAATACCGTCCACGCCCACGCGTTTCCAGTTCAACGACCGTCCTTGCTCATCGCTCGCTGAAAAATCAAACATATGCTGGATGGGTTCACGGAGAAAGTAGGACCCAGGAACCCATCGGGGAAATCGGAACACAAGGCGGGTTGACGTAAACGGCCCCTCGATATCAAGGCCTGCTTGGAGATGGTGCTGGGCGCCCCGAGTAGCGTCGGCAAAGAAGCAAAGTCCGGATGACTGCGTGCTCATGGCGAAAGTTCAGATGCGGCGGTTGATAGGTTCTCGCACGCCACTCTGAGCAGTTCTTCGTCGGTGGTCGCCAGCAATGTTTCTGTTCGCTCGATGATCTCAGGTTCGTGCGCTCGGCCGATGAGACGCTCAAGAAGCTTGGACCGTTCTATGACCTTGAGTCGCTCGTCGTTGATGAGGGTCCACCGCAAGGTGTCCTCTTCAGGACCCTTCCGAAGGACCCAACGGGCGACGGGTTCAAGCATTTCCGAGTCCAGAAGCGTTTGTATTAACGGGTCCATGCTGTCCTTTATGTGTGTTCGAAGATGGTCGCTCAACGCTTTGTGGTGGCGCTGCTCGAGGTGTGCAGTGAATTCACCGAGACGTTCAGGAGCATGATGAGCAACCCAGATGACGATGTTGACGGTCTGAAGGTTGGCCTTCAAGAACGGCACCAAGTCATCAACATCCACTTCCGTGTTCTGTTGCAACACGGCATCAAGCGCAGCAGAGCGGACGCCTTCGTTGGCGTCGCCAAGCGCCTGCTTGAGCATGCTGGGAGGAAGGGACGGATGCTTTGTAGCGAGGAGGCGGACTGCATCGTTTTGATGGGTGGTCAAACGCTCGGCGATACCTGCCTCGTCAAACTTGAGAAGACTTCTCGCCGCCTTTTTTTGAACGACGCCATCGCTGTCCTCAAGGGCGTTGAGGGCCAGTTCTTTTCCCGCCTCACCTAGGGCGGGCAGCAGGTTAGCTCCTGCTCGTCGGACATCCAACGAGGGATGATTCAGTAGCGTTGATACGGCTCCTGGCCCAGCGACGACAGCCCATTGGCGATATGCGTCTAGAGCTTTGGAAACGAACCATGCATCGTCATCATCAAGTAGCGGCTTAAAGGCATCAAGGACACTGGGGTCGTCGTGTTCAAACAACGTCCGAACGGCGCGACGACGGGTCCGAATATCTCGATGCTTCAATCGAGACATGGCCCGTCCGATGTCGTTCGCCATGATGGCGGGATTCCTCCCTCCCTCATAGCCTGTTGCGTTGGCTTCATCGCATCTCAAGCCACGCAAAGAACAAGATGATGGGCAGCAAAAAGAACAGTCGTCGGTGCATCCGATGGGTGGCCTCCATGTGTTCAATGATCGAAGGAGGCAACACCTCAACGGACGATGATGTACGGCGACGGCGATTTAACGGAACGTGCTGTTCTATGTAGGCAAGGACGGTTCCGCGAAGTTCCGGGTCTCTGCTCCTCGCTTCCCCTCGTCCAACGATGTAGCGAATGGGGTGTTCTTCGGTCAGTTCCAAGGTCGCCGCAACGATGGTGAGCGGCTGCGTTGAGTTGTGAAGGTCTATCCTCACGGTTCGCCCATCGCTTCGAACATGGCTCAACACCCTCCATTTTCCTTGACCTTCGTTGAAGGGTTTCAACAATTCGCGCAGGGCATCAAGGGGGTCCTCGTTGGAGATTTGTGGGGCTCGCCTCCAGCCTAAAAACGGGCCAAGAGCGACGGCGCAAAGCAAGGGAGTCACGCACATGAAGCGAACAAGGCGCTCAAGTTCGTCAGGCTGCGTGAGCGCCGAGACGACTGCCAGTGAGAATCCAAGGAAGAGTCCGATAAAGGCCCCTGCCTGAAGTCCGGTTTTCAAACCGATGCGAGGCGCCTCGGTCTCGGCCATGCTCGTGCTGCGGAGCCGTAAGTCATTGAAGCCTTGCGTGGTCGTGAAAAGAATCAAAGGGTTTGGGAGCCTGCTGAAAATATGGAGCGAAACGGCCTCCTCGACCGACGCCGGGAAACCAAGGTCGGGAAGTGGGTTCTTGGAGTCAGCGGCTTCTTTTTGCTCTCGTTTTTCTTGGCGCCATTCACCCTTGAGTCAGGTACGGTTGGTCCGATGGAAGGTCGTGCAAACGCCGTTGACTTTTACGACGAAGAAGGATTTGGCTCCAGCGGGAATGAAAACCAAATACCGCACGAACATGAAGGAGAAGGCAACCATACACACACCTTGTTTTCGTGGACTGATGTGAACCCATACGCGGCGTTCATCTATGCCTTTGGTGATGTGAACTGCCATCAAAAACATGAACGCTCATGGGAAGTAAACAACAACCAACTCCCTGTATGTACCCGCGATGTTGGCATTTTCTTCGGACTGTTCTTGGGTGGTGCAGTCTTCACGAGGCGAGGCTGGAACCGATGGACGGTCAGGGACACGTGCTTGTCGCTGCTTCCAGAACGGGTGCTGCATCCCGTCTACGCAAAAAATCAGCGCACGCTGCTCTGGCTGGCTTGTGGCACACTCCTTTGCCTGCCGCTCATCGCCGATGGCTTCCTCCAACTGCTCACGTCCTACGAATCCACCAACATCAAGCGCATCTTGACGGGCATTCCTTTCGGGATTGGGCTTGGCATCCTGATGTGTTCCATGTTTTCTGCCCGTGCAGAGGACTTTCATGGAGCAGGACAGGTCTTGCTGCCCGGCAATGCTTCCTTTACCTTGGTGCGAACTCGCAATCAGGAAGAAGAGTGAGCAGGCGGTTCCAACGACCACCACGCACACAATTCAGGGGCCGTGGTTGGCAGCGGACATCCATCGTGTCCGCTCGTCAGGATGCTTAATCGCTGGTTGATGTCGTGAACGGCTTTTTTCAAGATGGATGAGAGGTCTTTCCCTTCTTCAAGGTGAAAGAGTTCATCCAGTGCCGTGGACCAATCCTTGTCCGGGTTGGCTCGACGCCAGGATGCCAACTGGGCACGTAGCGGCCACATGGCGAGGGTGAGGCGTGCAAAGCCAAGACGTTCTTCTCGGAGTTTGAAGAGTTGAGCATCGCTGAAGGGGGTATGGTTTTGCTGTTTATGCACCCAGTTTTCTGCCAACAACCACTTGATCAAGCGCTGAGTGTGGCGTTGCGTCACCATTCTGACGGGTCCAAGTGCGGCATGAAGTCGTGGAACTTCACTTGAGCCGACCATCAGCGAGAGCGTCCCCAACACCGACCAGCATGAATGAGCCAACGGTGAGGCCGGTACATCGTGGTCCTGCGCTGACGCTGACGGCCAATTCTCCTCGGCCTCCGCCATCCATTGTGCGGGCGACTTACCGCCAAGCCAGCCGATGTGGATGGCTGTTTTTTCCTGTGGGGCACCGGGAAGTCGCCGTTGCTTTTTCACATCATGAACCAAGGTGTTGAGCAAATTCCTGTCGACCTCATCACGGTCAACATTGAGAGGGAGGGGTTTCTTGTTGAAAAATCGGCGTAGTTCGGCCCGCAATTTCGTTTTCAGGTCGTCCAATCCCCCTTCGTTCATGATGGGTCCAACAATGCAGCATTGGTTGAACGGCGCTGGAACAACACCGTTCTCTCCAAACAAGTCATGAAAACCTTGGCGAATGGTTGTTTGAATCTCCTGGGTTTCGAAATATTCCTGCTTTTGGCTCGTCATTCTTAACGTGCCTGATTTGATTCGCTTCATGGCTTTCTCAGGGTCGCAATCAATCCAGAAGACCAAATCGGGCACCATAGCTGCAGCGTTCATGCTGGCGACTTTTTCAAGGCCGAGGTCGCCCACCACGCCCTGATAGATGAGTGAGGAGTGGATGTTCCTGTCAGAAATAACGACAGCGCCATTGGCAAGGTGGGGCCGGATGAACGTATGTGAATGGTCAAGGCGGTCCGCTGCGAACAAGCCGGCTTCTTCCAACGGTGTTTTGTTTCCAAGTTTAACGGACTGAAGGGCCAATTTCCCAAGTTCGCTGTGGCGTCGAGGTTCGTGGGTCATCACCACATCTGGAAACGGGAATTCGCTGAGCAATTCTCCTAAAATTCGGGCTGCTTCACCTTTGCCTGAACCGTCGCCGCCTTCGACTGAGATCAGGTACATGCTCAATCCTCTCGTTCGTCCTCAAAGTCGTGCTTTGCAAACAGGTTGACAATCATTCCAAAGAGGATGAGTGTTGGTCCAACGATGATGAGGCCACGGCTGAACAAGGCTCCAGCAGCAAGGTATTGGCTTCGCCGGTATCGCTTTCCTCGGCGGATTTCAACAGCGGCTTGAACGCCGAGCAGGGCCGTCATGATGGTCAGCAAACCGATGGCGGTGGAAAGACCTACGGCGTTGTCGAGGGTCCAACCGGATATCGATTGCTCATCGTTTTCTTCCCGTGTCCCGTTGCCGGGCTTCATGGTCACCGGGTCAAGTCCAACATTGTCAGGAACAAAGGTACGCTCAACGGTTGTGTATCCTTCTTTTGAGAACACAATAATGTGGAGTTCTTGTTGCACGTTGCTCATTGAAAAATAGCCGAACGCATCCGTGCTGGTGCTTTGAAGAAGCGCCTTCGAGGTCGCATCGAGGAGTTCGACAGAGACGTTTTCCACACCGCTTCCGTCAACGTCCTCCAGCGCCGTTCCAGAGATATCAACGGCGTCACTTTCCGCAAAAAACGAGGTATTGAGCAGCTCTGTGGGGTTTCCCTGAAGAATAAGAGCCCCGCTCATCATGCCAAGCAGACTCCCGATGAAGATGAGTGCAGCAGCGAGGTTTCTCCATCGGTCCGCATCGCGGTCGATCATCGCATACCATTCATCTACGGCCTCGTCGGCCGCAGATTGGACGGTGAGATCGGCCGTACTGACCACGAGTTCTTCTTCCGGCTCGCCGTTGAGCGCCGCCTCCTTCTTTGCTCTCACCCTTGCTCGAAGGGCTTCCATTCGCTCCTCACGGTCTGCGTCCATGGTAGCCCTCCTGTCCCGCCCAGCGCGTGCGCGGATAATACCTCTTTGCTTTTCCACCGCGTATGGGCATCAAGGTTTTCCTTTCCATTCAACCGTGATGATGAGGCCAATGATGGCGAACAAGCCAACAGCTGCCATCGAGGCGAGCCTTACTGAACCGGTCGTTTCGACATCGTCATTGGATGACGGTTCCGCATCGGAGGGCTCAGGCGGATTCGTTTCGCTCTCGTTTGAACCCACATCGACAAAAGCATTGGTCCGCAGACCCAATTCCACCAGTTGACCTACCGCTTGGAGCGATTCAGCACTCACCTTGTCCGGTGTGTCTTCCATGGTGTGCCAGAGGCTTCCGAAGGTGTAGGGTTTCGGTTCGCCGTAGGACGTGTCCATCAAATCAATGGATGGAATGCCGAGTTCATGTGCGTGGACGTGATCGTCCAGTACACCCACGAGCGTGTCGTATTGCACAACGTCCCGGCCGGTCGTTCCATCGCAGCCCGAGGTCCCGTTCACCATGCCGAGAGATGTGGCTAACTCAACGACGCGGGACTTGAGCGTCTCGTTGCCCGGAAGGACGTTGTGAAGTTGCAGGTCGGCGTCTCCCACCATGTCGAGCAACACAAAGGCGTGCGTCGAGTCGATCTCTTCGGAGGTCAAATTCTCTGCCCAGGCTTCTGCGCCAAGGGTGTAGCGTTGGTCTTGGTCCTCAGCGTCGTTGAAGAACAACACAACGTCGTAGTTGAGGTTCATTGAGGGGATGTGTCGGGCGAGTTCCAGCAGGACAGCCACGCCGCTGGCGGCATCGTTTGCACCGGGGACCGGGAGAGAACGGTTTGTCTCGTTGCTGTCTTGGTCGGCAATGTTCCGTGAATCGTAATGAGCCGAGAGCACGAGTTGTCCAGAGGAGGTGCCGTTTGGGGTCCAGCGTGCGAACACATTTGTGAGGTTCATGTCATAGCGTTCATGCGTTTGCTGCGAGACCTCATACCCCAAGGCCGTTAGATTCTCATCAATGCTGCTTCGAAAGGTAGCGGAGACATCACTTCCGGGAATCCGCGGACCCAAGTCAACTTGCCATTGAACCGAAGCGTTGGCCAAGGTGCCATCAAATTGGAGATGTTCCACGAACGTGCAAGCATCGGCTTCCTCGTAAGGCGCGTCGCCAGAGGCGGACAGTGGCGTGAGTGCCATCCCGAACAGAACGAGAAGGAAAAGCGGGAACATCTTGCCATGGACGCCGTTTTGAGAAGTTATGCGGCGATGCATGGTGATGCCTCAACCACGGACTCTTAAATACCTCCTTTCTTCTCGTGGGAATGGGAATCAGTGCGACGATTCTTCTAGGTGTTTCATATGTCGGAACGACGCTCCACTCCAGCACTTCTCTTTGTCCTCCTGATGGTCTTCTCAAGTACCGCCCCTCTCCTCCTCTCCGTGGCCGCGCAAGGCGCCGACGAAACGGACAGCACACCGGCCTATAACGCAGGGGGCGTCATCATCGGAGATCTTGAAGAATTCAACCCCAGTGAAGGAAGTGAGTATTTGTTTATTCACGAAGAGGAGCCCGTTGTCTCCGCCACTCAATTCATGCGTCAGGCCTGGATTGACGCAGGTCGGCCGGGTGTTGACCAGATGGTGATTGAACCGTCCATGGGCCGTTCCAGCGGGCGAGCATGCACGCCTCATGCTGTCAACGATGCGCTCACCGTGCCCACGGCCGGTGGCTCCATCTCGGCTTACGTGGCCAAGACCACCAACTCTGTGGCGTTCATCGTCCAGAGCGGCCGAACTCTTTCGTCGACCGTGCTCAACAACCTTGCGAGCACGTGGGATTCGACCATCTACCCGACGATGACCACCTATTACGGCAAGGATTACCAAGACGGGCGAGGACTCGCTCCGCCCGATGTGGACAACAACTGTCAGGTTCAGATCATCATCTACGATATCGACGGCGCTTACAACACCGGTGGCTACTTTGCACCGTCCTTCGCTTCCTCAAGAGAAGCGGTCTTCGTTGATTTTGCCGACATCACGCTCTCGTGGGGTCGCTCTATTCTTGCTCACGAACTCGAGCATTTGCTTCACAACGCACTTGACCCGTATGAAAATCTCTGGATTGACGAGGGCAACGCAGACGTCGCCATCTACCTGTGCTTTGGCGCAGACTCGACCCTGAGGGGACACGTCAACGCGTGGACGGGCGCCCCGGAACAATCCGTGCGATGGTGGAACCAGCGTATTGCTGACTACGGTGCAGGGTATCTCTTCACCATGTACTTGGCTGAACACCTCGGCGGCGGCCCTGCTGTTCGTCAACTCGTCCAAGACTCAGCGACGGGCGGACGTGGGGTTGAGAACCTCGCCCTTTCACCCCAAGCAGGGCAAGTCGGTTTGCTGGGTCGCACCATGGGTGAGATTTTCGCAAATTTCAGCATTGCCGCAACCCTTGATTCAGATCAGGGCATCTACGGTTATCCTAACCTTGACCTCAATCCGGTCTGCACGAGCGGGGCCTTCTGTCGCGCCCAGCCCACTGAAGTGAACAGCGACTGGTCCACGCCGTGGTCCTCAACTGGAAACACACTCGAAGGTTGGGGTATTCGTTCGTTCCAGTTCACACCGGGAAGCGCCTCTCCAGCGCCGCTTACCCTCCGGCTAACGGCTGACAAGAGCCAATTCGATGGTGTCATCGTCACAAAGGCAGTTTCGGACGGCTTGTGGAGCGTCACGGACCTCGATTTCGTGAACAACGTCGCCACAGGTTTGGTTCCGGGCTTTGGGAACCTCACGGACGAGGTATGGGTTATCACCTGGTACGCCTCCACCATCGCTGACTGTGATTACACGTCCTGTGGGCCGGCTTACCCCGAGGGCACCGTTGACATTGAAGCCGCCCGCATCACTTCGCCAGCTACCCTCTCGTTAAACACCACACAGTTGTCTGACAGAGACGGAGACGGGATGGAAGACACGGTCGAAATCAACTACGGTGTCCTCTCCAACGCCTTCTTTGAGGACCTGGACGTTGAGGTTCATGTCCGAGACAGCAGCGGGCAACTGGTTGATTCCATCACGGATCGTGTGGCCGCAGGCGGCGGTGTTTCGGTTGACGGGCAGGTCTACTTCACGGCACCGTTGGCAGACCAGTACTCCTTTGAGATGGTGATGAAGGACATGCTTGGCGATGTTGTTGATACGCTGCAAACCTCGCCTCAAATGCTGAACAACATGAAGCCAGTCGCCAACGGTAGTGTTTCTCTCACGGACGTTCAAACTTGGGAAAACATCCAGTTCTTGGGCGCTGGATTTGATGCTTGGGGGCTTTCCTTGAGCAACAACAGCCTGCCGTATCTCGATGCGCCCACTGCTTACGCATGGGTGTTTGGAGACAACGGCTCATCCAATCTGAAGTCCCCGTTGCGCTCCTACACGACGGTTGGCTCGTACAACGCCACGTTGCGAGTCCAAGACCGTGGCGGAACGTGGTCCGAGACCCAAGTGCATCCCATCAACGTCAGCGACGTAACCGAACCCTTCCCTATCATCACGGTGAACAACGTCATCATCGAAGACAACATCACCCTGCTGACTGGACAGCGTATTCTCTTCTCCGCAGGACGGACCAGCGATAACGTTCCCATCCAGCATCTTGACTTCCAATGGGACTGGGGAGACGGCACGGCGAGCGGTGGAATCGGCGCCTATTCCCAACAACACGAGTGGGACGACATCAACGGCGAAACCGCCACGTTCAACTTGACATTGACCGTCTCAGACGGCATCAACGCAGGCATGAAAACCATCCAGGTTCACATCAACAACCGGGTCCCTGTGCAAATCTTTGCTGAACAATTGACCACCATGACCTACACAAGTTTGGTGCTCCCCGATGTCTTCGTTGACGAAGACGGTGAGATTTTGACCTACGATTGGTCCTTCCCTGACGGTGTACGAATTGGAACCGGAACGCCGTCCAGAGGCGACGATTTCTCGCAAATCACCAGCAGTGCAACCAACCCGATTGTCGCTTGGGACGTCCCAGGAAACAAGACCGTGTCGCTCACGGTCACCGACGACGACGGCAGCCAAGTCTCCGCCGTTTTGACCATCGTCGTTCTGAACCAAATGCCGGTGGCCACCTTTGATGTGCGCACCCTTTCCGCCATGGGCTCTCGAGAAATCGATTTCCGTGAGGAAGACGGTGAAGTTGACACCGCCTATGTGTTTGACGGCCTTGACAGCAGCGATCCGGATGGTACCATCGGCGACTCAACCGACATCGAGGTGTGGAATTGGACCTTTTCCGACGGGACCTTCGGCGATCGCCCTCAAGTCACCCACACGTTCACCACGCCCGGCGTTCACACGGTCACGCTCGTGGTCACCGACAAAGCCGGTGCAGAGAGTTTTGCTCGCACCATGACGGTTCGAATCGCCAATCCGTTGCCCATCATCCAAGTTCGAATCCTCGACGGCTACATCGGCGGTGAACTCATCACCACCTCCACGGTCTTCCCTGAGGGCTCCGTCCCCGATGGATGGTCGCACACCTTCAACGAAGACGGAGCGGTCGTGACCGCCCCCGAACGCATGCTGTATTTCGACTCTTCAGGAACCCGAGACGGCGACCGTCAGTTTGAAGGAAAATACGTTCCATTTGAAACGGAATCACCGGATTGGAACGGCCTGGTTCAGTACACCTGGGACTTTGGAGACGCTACGCCTCTGGTTCACGAAGCCACTCCGTGGCACGCCTATACCTTGCCGGGGACCTACATCGTGTCCCTAACGGTCAGGGACGGTTTTGGCACGGGTGATGTGACCAGACAAACCTTCACGGTCATCGTCGATCATCCTCCAGAGGCACGAGAAATTTACGTTCCGGAGAACATCTTCGCAGGCTCATCGATTTCCTTCGATGCCGATGTCTTTGACACAGAATCGGGCATGGAGATGGAGATTTACCGCGACTTGGATGTTGAAGACGGTTCCATCACCGAACGGGACGAGCGAATTTTGACCGAATTTACCGTACGTTGGGATTTCGACATTGAAAGCGATTTGAATGAAGACGGGGATTCGATGAACGACTGGGTTACGCCCATTGCCGGTTCCTCGGTGAGAACCATCAACACGTGGGAGGCGACGGGCTACTACACCGTCCTTGTGGAGGTTTGCGATGGCATGGGTCAGTGCGATACCCTCACGGAGGACATTGAAGTTGTTCCAGAACCAGAAGGCCCCCCCTCGCTCTCAGAGTTTAGCGCCGAAGAATGGAAGTCATGGTTGGCCGATGCCGGCTCTGAACTGGCCACCTTCATCGCCCTCATCGTTGTGGCTCTCATCTTGGGCTGGTTGGTCATGCGCGAACCTTCCTCCATCGAAGAAGAGGCGAAAGAGGCCGCTGAAACGTACACCGACATTGAGCACGTCGAAACGCAAGGTGGTCTTCTCGGAATGGACCACCACATGCCGCCTCCGGCGCCGAAGATTCTTTCCAAGGACGAGCGGCGTAGCGATGACAGCGGATATGTTCGTCCGCTACGACGCCGTTGAGGCAATGTCCTAAAGCCGACGGCGACCACCTTGGACTGGTGATGGCATGAGGGCGGGGACGTTTGCGACGCTCTTCCTGCTCGTCGCTTGTTTGTTTTCTTCGTCGTTTGCCGTGGTCCAACCCGTTCAAGCTGCCACGGCCTGTGAAGGGGAAGTGGTCGCTCCAGAATGGAACACGACGGCTCAACGCCTTGCTCTGGTGCCCCACGGTGTTTGGGGAAGTCCATTCATGTTCGAAGAAATGTACGAGGACGACATGGAAGATGGCAAAGGGAGTCGAGCACCTGTTGCGTCCACGGGTGAACTTGACCCGCTTCTTCATCCTGAGGAGTCTTGGATGTACAATCCCGTTTGGCCCTTACCAACCCTTGAACCATTGACAACCGGGCAATACGCTACGATGCAGGTTGGCAACGACAGCGCTGGCGTGCTGCGCTTCAACCTCTCAAGCGCCCACCGTACAACCTTCTGCATCTCGCTGTTCACGCTCGTTGACAACCAAACGGTGCCAGCGGACGGGGACGTCTACCTCATGACCACCTCTCAGTACGATTCCTACCAAGAAGTCTACCGGATGATGCACGGGGGATGGTGGTGGGACGACCTCGACCTCGCTGGGGGCGATTCGAATCTTTTGAGCGATATACCTCCGGAATGGCGAAGTTTCAATCCGCTTGGTTGGCAAACGTACAGGGATGCGCATCAGTATGAATCGCGACAGCAAGCGACCTTCTCGGTGGCGTTGGACAGCCCCGAGGTGTACACCGCTCTGTTTGGCGGCTCGGAATGGCAGGATTTCTACCTCGTCATTGATGCCTGGGACAACACCAATGACGGTGATGCAGGCGCAACCAACCGTGTGCTTGTCGCCGATGTGACGGTGATACCGACCGAACGCACGGCCCTCCTTCCACCTTGGACGGTTCCGCTGACGCTCTTTGTCGCCTTGGCAGCTGTTGTGGTGGTGCCTGTGGTACTCAATAAACGGTACATGGAGGCTGGATTGGATGGTTCAGCGCCTGTAAAGGAGGCATCGGTTCCATATCTGGAACAGCAGACTGTTTCAGCGCCAGAGGAAGGCCTCAATACTCCATGAGTGCCCAGGCATTCTTGAGATCTCGAATGTTGACGAGTCCCTTGTTGGACAACTTGAATTCTGAGCGCAAGGTGGCGTAGACCAGAGATTGGCCCAAGACCGGTGCGTGAAGGCGAGCCCAATCACCGCCGTTGCCGAGCGCCATCATTGAGTAGGCGTGGGAAGTCGTCTTCAATTCGTGGCTGGCCTCAACGATTTGCAACGCATCCTGATGATCGTTCACGGTCCCGCAGAATTTGAAAATCTCGCCGTCTTTGGCGTGTTCATTCACCATGTTCACAAGTTCCTCAGCACTTGGCGTGGTGGTCGTGTTGTGAATTGAAGAGATGATGTTCACCTTGGCGGAGGTGGCTTGTTCCACCAAGGTAGAACGGGCCTTATCGCCGATGGAGAGTTCCAGATCAATCGAGTTCACGCCCGATTCGATGGCCTTTCCGAGAATGGACATCCTGCTGTCCTCATCTCCTGGATAATGACCGCCTTCATCAAGCGGGCGGACGGTGAAGATAACGGGGAGCGGGATGCTTTCCTTGAGGCTCTGAATGGATTCATCGACATCAATGCTCTCCAGGTCTCGCACGGGCCATTCGCTGTCCGGTGGCATGACGTGCTTGACCTCACCGTTCTCGTCTTCAACGGCTTCCGCTTCGGGTTGTTTGAGGTACAATCGGTCAAACCTGACCTCAACGAAATCGGCTCCTGCCAAGTTAGCCCGGGCCGCTTCATCAGCCATTTGCTTCACGGTCGTGCCTTCCAACGAGACGCACACTTTTGGGTCAGCCATGAACGCTCCATTTGTGCCCTCTTCTTAACGCTCACGCATCCCCTCGCCATCTCCTCCGCTCCAAAACATTCGGTTTTTGGTCGATTTCAACCTTTGAGCGGGCGATATCAACTCGCTTTTGATAGAGCGGTGCCGGATGTTGAAAAATGGTTCGCAATACAACGATTTCGCCGTCGTAAAAGGGGGTATCTTTATACCCCGTGACGAGCAGTATATTTTGAAGGAGGAAAGCGGGAAGTTTTTGATTCCAAAACGGCCCGCAGCACCCCGTTTCCAACCAAAAAATGGTGATTCCATGAGCGATGATTATGACGCTGGTAGTATCCAAGTGCTTGAAGGCCTTGAAGCCGTACGAAAACGACCGGGGATGTACCTTGGCGACCCTCACGACGGCTCCGCGCTTCACCACTGCATCTGGGAAGTGGTCGACAACTCCGTTGACGAACACCTCGCAGGGTTCAACGACACCGTTGAAGTCGTCCTGCACCCGGACCATTCCCTTTCCGTTCGTGATTACGGCCGAGGCATTCCCGTGGACCAACACGAGGAATTCGGCATCTCGGCCGCCGAAGTCATCATGACCAAACTCCACGCTGGCGGCAAGTTTGACAACAGCTCCTACAAGGTCAGCGGTGGACTTCACGGTGTTGGCGTGTCTGCCGTCAATGCCGTTTCGGAATGGATGGAAGTGGTGATCCATCGAGACGGGACCGTTTACAAGCAACGATTTGAGGCGGGTGCGCGAGTGACCGAACTCGAGACCGTCGGGACGTGCGATGATACGGGCACCACCATCACGTTCAAACCCGACCTGAGTATTTTTACCAACATCGTTGAGTTTGATTTTGACCAAATTGACAGCCGACTCAAAGAAACCTCGTTCCTCAATGCTGGATTGCGAATCGTCATCACCGATGAACGCTCAGAAGAGCCCCATACCGTTGAACACCACTACGAAGGCGGGATCTCAGAATTCGTGAAGCAACTCAATGCACGCCGCGAAACCCTCCACCCCGACCCCATCCTGATATCAGGCGAGAAAGAAATTGAGAAAGGACCCGTGACCGTCGAGCTTGCCCTCCAATGGTCGGATGCGTTTAGCGAGAGCATTCAGTGCTACACCAACATCATTCGAAACAAGGACGGCGGCACGCACATGTCTGGTCTGAGGACCGCGTTGACCAGTTGCATCAACGGTTATGCCAAGAAGAAAAACTTGCTCAAGAACGACGGTTTGTCCGGCGACGATGTCCGGGAGGGCCTGGTCGCTATCGTGAGCGTCAAGCATCCCGACCCGTCCTTTTCATCGCAAACCAAAGACAAACTCGTGAGCAGTGAGGTTGCGGGCATTGTGCAAACGGTCGTCTATGAGAAACTGAACGAGTTCTTTGAAGAAAATCCATCGGTTGGAAAACTCATCGTCGACAAGGCTGTTCTGGCATCGAAGGCTCGGGAAGCAGCCCGAAAAGCAAGGGATCTGACCCGGAGAAAAGGGGTTCTCGAGGGCGGCGGCCTACCAGGGAAACTTGCCGATTGTCAATCCCGCAAGCCCGAAGAGTGCGAGATTTACCTCGTTGAAGGTGATTCTGCAGGCGGTTCAGCCAAGACTGGTCGAGACCGCCGTACCCAAGCCATCCTCCCTCTTCGTGGAAAGATCCTCAACGTTGAACGTCAAATGCACAACGTCGCCAAGGTCTTTCAGAACAACGAAATCCAAACCATGATTCGGGCCTTCGGCGCCGGTGTCGGGAACAACGAAGACGATGAGGGTGCCTTTAACACCGAAAAATTGCGCTATAACAAACTCATCATCATGACGGACGCCGACGTCGACGGTGCTCACATTCGCACCTTGATGCTCACGTTCCTCTGGCGATTTATGCGCCCCGCTATTGAGAAAGGCCATGTCTACATCGCCCAGCCCCCGCTCTACCAGTTGAGCAAGGGCAAGATCAACCGCTACGCCTTCAGCGATGAAGAGCGAGATACGATTATCGATGAACTCAGGGGCGACAATCCCGCAACCAAGATCGGCGTTCAGCGCTACAAAGGTCTTGGTGAAATGAATCCTGAACAGCTCTGGGAGACCACGATGAATCCCGAAACTCGCACCATGCTCAAGGTCACGGTCCAAGTAGCCGAAGAGACCGATCGCATGTTTGAGACCTTGATGGGCGAGGACGTCCCCGAACGTCGAGCGTTTATTGAGCGACACGCCAAGGAGGTGACCAACCTTGACATCTGAAGACGAAACACAACAAGGCGACGAAGGCAATGCAGGCCCAGGAGAAACCATCCTGAACCATTCTTTGAACACGGAGATGAAAAATTCCTACATCAATTACGCCATGTCGGTCATCATTGGACGTGCTCTACCTGACGCACGGGACGGCCTGAAACCCGTTCATCGACGCGTGCTCTACGGTATGTTTGAGGGCGGCCACACGGCCGACAAGAAGTTCAGCAAGTCTGCACGTTCGGTCGGTGAAGTGATGGGGAAATACCACCCTCACGGTGATCAATCCATTTACGACACCATGGTTCGAATGGCTCAGGAGTTTTCCCTACGCTACCCCTTGGTGGACGGGCAAGGCAACTTTGGCTCAATCGATGGTGACCCTCCGGCCGCCATGCGATACACGGAAAGCCGTCTCGACCGAATTGCCAAGCACATGCTCGATGATATCAACAAGAACACCGTGGATTTTCAACCGAATTTCGATGATTCGGAGAACGAACCCTCCGTGCTTCCAGCGCGCCTTCCCAATCTTCTGCTGAACGGCAGCGACGGAATTGCAGTCGGTATGGCCACCCGCATTCCACCTCATAACCTGACAGAAGTTGCCGGAGCGGTCAACCTTCACGTCGACACCATCCTTGAAACAGGAGAGGATGGCAAACCGAATATCTCTATAGAAGAATACATGCAACATGTGAAGGGGCCTGATTTCCCGACCGGCGCATCCATCCATGGCAAAGACGGCATCATCGACATGTACGCCACCGGCAAGGGTCGTTTCCACGTGCGGTCGAAGTGCGAGGTGTTTGATGACGAGAAAGGCAAACGTATCGTGGTTCACGAAATCCCCTATCAGGTCAAGAAGGCCGATATGCTGGTCCAAATTGCTGATCTGGTCAACAAGGAGGTCGTCGTCGGCATCAGGGACATCCGCGACGAGTCCTCGAAAGAGGGCATCCGAGTTGTCATTGAAGTCAAGAACAACGCCGACCCGCACGCTGTCCTGAATCAATTGTTCAAATCGAGCCGGCTCCAAGAGTCCTATTCTGCCAACATGATGGGTATCCTCGACGGACGCCCCGTCCTCCTGAACCTCTCTACGATGATTCACACCTATGTGTCCCATCGAGAATCGGTGGTCGAGCGACGAGCTGCGTTTGACCTCGAGAAAGCACAGGCCCGTGCTCACATCCTCGAAGGCTTGGTCAAAGCCCAAGACCGCATCGATGATGTGGTCGCTGTTGGTAAGGCCAGCGCCAGCCGTGAGCAATTCGAAGCCGTTCTTCGGGGCGATGAGACCATGGCGGGAATCGCAGCGTTTGATTTCAGCGAAGCCCAAGCCAAGGCCATCGCTGAACGCCGACTCTATCAATTGAGCCGTTTGGACGTCAACAAGGTTCAGGACGAGCATGAAGAATTGAAACTCGTCATCGCCGACCTACAGGACATCTTGGGCTCCCGCCCTCGTCGCCTCACGATCTTGAAGGAAGAACTTGCAGAATTGGTTGACCGACACGGCGATGAGCGTCGGTCCTTCATCGACCCGATGCCGCTTTCAATGGACCGTGAAGACCTCATTGAAGAGCGTGCCATCGTCATTACTTTGAGCGAGGACAATTACATCCGTCACACACCGGTGGAGACGTTCCGAACACAGAACCGTGGCGGTCGCGGACTCAAGGGAGTCACGACCAAGACCGAAGACACTCCTCAACTCATCACCGCTTGCTTTAGCAAAGACCGACTGCTCATTTTCACCGACCAGGGCCGTGTGTACGGCCTCAAAGCCTGGGAAACCCCGCTGGGTAGCCGACAATCCAGAGGAAGCCACATTCGAAACCTTCTGGAAAGCCTTCGTGAGGACGAGAACATTGTCAGCATCCTGCCGATCTCTCGCGAACTCTTGGAAGAGCCCGAGGACCACTACCTGCTCTTTGCAACTCGCCTTGGACTCATCAAGAAAACCGCTCTTTCCGAATATGTACGCATCAACAGAAACGGAAAATACGCTCTGCGCTTCAAGATTGAAGGCGATTCGTTGGTCAATGTTCGCTCGGCAACCAACGAGCACGACATCGTGATGATCTCCACAGCCGGCTACGCCTCTCGGTTCAATTGCGGCGACATCCGTGCCTCTGGCCGTGTTTCCGGGGGTATTTACGGTATCAAGGTCGGCGACCGGAAGGGTTCAGGCGGCGGTGTGGTGGCTGGCATGGTCGCCATGCTCAGTTCGGACGAATACATCCTGACCATTTCCAAGTACGGAATGGCCAAGCGCAGTCGTCTCGGTACGGCTGAGAAGATCCATGACACCGACGCCGATGGCAATCTGAAGCACGACGAGGACGGTGCTCCAAAGATGGTGACCGATGGATACCGTCGTACAAAACCGGGTGCGAAAGGCGTTCGAACCATGAAACTTGACGAAGAGTACAGCGATTCCATCATCAGCGTTCGCACCATTCCGGATTTGAACGACCATCTGTTCCTCCTGACCAAGTCGGGCATGATGATTCGAATTCGTGTCTCCCAGACCAAGGAAACCTCTGGAAAGTCAACACGGGGCACCCGAGTGATGGAACTTCGAAACAAAGAAAAAGGCGGATTTACGGACGAAATCATCTTTTCATCTCGCGTTTCTGCATCTCTGCTTGACGTTGATGACGAGGACGACGAACCGTTGGTTGGCGAAGAAGAGTGAAGCAGCCCTGATGTTGCGCCTCCTTCACCTGCAAGGCGGTGAAGCGACGCATTGAAACGGGAAGGCGTGTTCTCAAGCGTGCTGGGGGTCTTCGCTTCAGCGGTGAGATTGATGGACGAGCGTTCTTTGATTTACGATTGGAACACGGTTGAATACGACTTCAAGCGAGATGCTTCAAACCATCCGCACGGCGTGTGGTTTGACGACGAAACACTTCGTGATGGTTTGCAGAGCCCGAGTGCGCGTAACCCAACCATTGAGCAGAAGATCGAACTCCTCGGATACATGGAAAAACTCGGTCTCCAAAAAGTGGATTTGGGTCTTCCCGGTGCCGGTCCGTTCCATCGTAATCACATCGATGCCATGCTGACGCACATCAGCGAAAACGACTATTCCATCCGACCCGGTGCAGCGGTTCGCACCCTGATGGGCGACATTGAACCTCTGGTAGAGATGCAAGCCAAGCACGAGATGGAAATCCAGGCCTCGGCCTTCCTCGGCACCAGTCCAATCCGCCAGTACACCGAGGGATGGACCATGGAGAAACTCATCACGACCATGGAAAAAGCCGTTTCATACGCAGTTGAGAACGACGTCCCGGTGATGTTTGTCACCGAGGACACGACCCGTTCGAATCCCGAAGACGTGAAGATGATCTATCAGCGAGCCATGGAACTCGGTGTTCGACGGCTCTGCGTTTGCGACACCTGCGGCCACGTCACGCCAAACGGTGTGAAGAAACTCCTCGCCTTCATTGATGAGGAGGTCATCAAGGATGCTGGCTATCAACGCCGAGACATCGAGGTCAACTGGCACGGCCACCAAGACCGAGGACTTGGCGTGGCGAACAACATCGCTGCGGTTGAAGCCGGTGCCGATGTGATTCACGGCACGGCCCTCGGTGTCGGAGAACGAGCGGGCAACGCACCGCTCGACCAGACCCTGGTCAACCTCAAGTTGATGGGTGTCATCGACAACGACTTGACCCTTCTTGACACCTACATGCAGAAGGCGAACGAATACATCGAGGTCCCGCTTCCACGCAACTATCCTGTGTTTGGCGAGGATGCCTTTGAAACAGGAACAGGTGTGCACGCCTCCGCCGTCATCAAGGCCATGCGAAAAGGCGACGATTGGCTGGCCGACCGCGTCTATTCCGGGGTCCCTGCTGGCGACTTTGGATTGAAGCAAGTCATTCGTATCGGGCACATGTCTGGTCGTTCGAACATCATCTGGTGGTTGGAGCAACAAGGCATCGAAGCCACGGACGACCTTGTCGCTCACCTCTTCGAAGTTGCAAAGAGCCAAAAGCGAAACATGCGGGATGAGGAAATTCACGCAGCGGTGGCAGCCTTTGGTTCGTCGTGATCAAGCCGCTTCTTCTTCGAAGTCCTTTTCATCGCTGTTTGGCTTGGACCCGACCCATTCTGAATCCACCGTGCCACCGCTCCATTCACCGTCGAGCGAGACTTCGTTCACTTCGTGCTCCTCTCGCCAAACACGTTCTTCGAGGCTTCCATTGACGATGAAATGGCCGTTCTCGTCAATCTGCTCCTCAAGTAAACCGAAATGCTTGGAGATGGGAAGGAAATGCCCAACGGGCATACCTGCGGCCGTAAACGGGTTGGTGGCAGCACCGATGATGAGACCGTCCTCCGGAGCGACGATGTCGACGGTCATGCCCGGCGTTGCTGGGTCGGAGATGGTTGCGACCACCTCGCCTTCACGCATGACGCTGCCCGCCTGCACGAACATGTCGAGCAGCCCACCTTCTCCAGCTCGCAACCATGTGGAGCCGCTTGCCATGATACGGAATTTCGGACGTTGTGGATTGCCCGGTACCATGCGCATGGAACGGAGGGCGTTCATGACGCCGTGGACGGCGACTTTCACGGACTGGTCGCCGAGGGTATCGGCGCCGCCGCCCTCGTAGGTGATGACGGGGATGTCGGCTTTGTTGGCCGTCCTTCGAAGTGTACCTTTTGGTGGAATGGAATCAAGAATGATTTCAATTCCGAAGGACTTAGCGAGTAAGTAGGAACTTGTATGCGTCAAATCGACCCGGACCTGTGGCATATTTTTGCGACCCTTCGCCGCACTGTGCAGGTCGATGATACCGTCGCTGTCCTCAACCAAATGTCGCCATACTTGGTCGGCAACTCGGCGAGTCGTTGAGCCTCCTGGGTCGCCAGGGAACTGGCGATTCAGGTCTCGGCCGTCGGGGAAGTATCTTGATTTCATGCGATAGCCCGGAAGGTTGACCACAGGAACGATGCGAAGCGTTCCAGCCATGCTCTTTGGGTCGAGCGGCTTCCCTTCATCGGTAAACGCATTGCTGAGCAAGTGGGTGCAGGCTGAAGGTCCAGTCAATTCGTCGCCGTGGGTGCCTCCCAAGATGGTGATGCATGGCCCGGGCCGAGCGCCGTGAATGATGGTGACAGGAATGGGCCATGAATCGCCGAGATTGACGTCAAGCAGGGGGAGGTGGACCGTTCGAAGGGTTCCTGGCTTGATTCGTTTGCGATAAAATCGCACATCGCCCCACTCAGAACTCCTGTCCCACTCCGGTCGGTCTTCGGTCTGATGCGCCTTCATGGCTTCGTCAATCGCCATCCGGCGGCGCTTTGGAAGTTCGTGAGCAACCCGAACTTTACGGACGGTTTTCTTCTTCCGCCCGGCCATGATTCTTCCATGCGTGCCTCCATCATCAACACTCCGCTGCGCAACGAGGGAAGAACCATCAAGCGACTGTTGGTTGGACGCATCATGACAGAACACGGCGTTCAGCGTACCTATGCTCCGACATCCATCTGTTTTGGTTGCGGACCTGCGAACGAGCACGGCTTGCAAATCGATTCCTATCGCATCGAGGGCGGCCTGAGAATGGAATACACGCCGCAGGACCATCATCAAGCCTTTCCGGGCATGGTGAATGGCGGGATCATCGGTACCCTGCTCGATTGCCACGGCAATTGGACGGCCGCCATTGCGCTCATGGATGAACAGGGCCTGGACGAACCACCGTGTACGGTGACGGCCACCTACGATGTTCAACTCCGCCGTCCTACACCGATGGGTGAACCGCTCATCGTTTCGAGTCAAACGACGGAAGTTTCCGAAGACAGGGTTCGAGTGAGTTTGACACTTGAAGCAGGCGGCAAGGTCTGTGCGACGGGGAGCGGTCTTTTTGTGGCCGTTAAGGAAGGTCACCCTGCGTATCACCGATGGTCGTGAGGGTTGGTCGTGGTCAAGCCTACACCTGCCCAGAAGGCCAGACTCGTGGCGCTGCGGGAGGACGTCGTTTCGACCATGGAAGAATTGCCCTTTTTGGAAGACACTGACCTCAGCGGTCTTCACACCATCCCTCTTGGTGTGCTGCGGAAAAATGCAACACAACGCCATGGTGTAACCCGATGGCGCACCTTGCCTTCCGGAGCATTGAGCGTTGAGGTGGTTGACCTCCATCCGGGTCTTCTCGAGGAGGATTGGGAGGATTACGCCCTTTTCGTCCTTTTTCACGAGTATCTTCATGCCCTTGGCTATCGCGCTCACGACGCTCAATTTCGGAGCATGGAGGCTCAATGGCCCGACTCAAAAGGCGCCATGCGGGGCAAGGATTTCACCCACGAGCGCCGATTGGCCCGAGCCGCATGGCACTGGGTCTGTTCGACCTGCGAACAGCGATTTCCCCGTCAACGTCGAGGAGGTGGACGTTTTCTCTGCAGAACATGCAGAACGGTGCTCGTGGATGTGCCCGTGAAGGACATTGAATGAAATACTGCTCCTTTCTGGTTTGTCCGATGATGCGAGGACAGAACCGACCCTTCAGGAGTTTCCTGTTGGTTGCGTGTTTTCTTGCCTTGGTCGTTCAGCCCGCCGGCAACACCTCTGCGGGCATCACAGAGGACAGCGGCGATTTGTTTCTTTCATGCCGCGCAGACGACGATTGCGTCCTCACGCCAACACCGATTGGGGAGGAACAGGTTTCCGGTCAAACCTTCGCCAACCTCGTTCAACCCGAGGTGATCACCTTCGAATTTGAAATGGACCCCGGTCAACTTCACGTCGCTCTTCTCCCTGAGGTGCTCGAGGAATTTCAGCTTGATTTCAAACACCAGACCGAGGCCGGCAATTTGTTCCGCCCCGCACTTGAATTGCGCATGGTGTTTGGGCAAAACGTCAACGAGTGGTCCTTTGAAGCCAGTACGCTCCCCGACCTTGCCGCCTCCAATTACGAACTTACCAACGAGGCCCTCACGTTCAGCGACGGGCGAGTGTTGTGGGAAGACGACCCCATTCGGCTCATCTTCTCCGTCACCCTTGACCGCCCGGGGACATGGTCGCTGAACATGCGTGGGGCTTCCTTCCTCAAACTCGATGTCCCGTGGTCATTGGATGCCGCACTGGCTGATTTGGATGAACCGTCCTCCACGGCTCAACCGGTTCAGACCGATTTTGAGGACGTGCATCGAGGGGCTTTGGTTGGTGCCGACCACGATTGCTGGGCCTTTGAGGTCGAAACTCACGAAGTGCTTCGCCTTCTGGTTGAATGGGACCAGGTGCCCATTGAAATCGAGCAACCTCACCCTGTCCCCGACCTCATCACGGCAGCAGGCCGACTGTCTCCCTCTCCCGAAGTCGTGGTGGACGACGACGGCGAGTCACTCAGAATTACCTACCGCTGGCGAGCCTTACCAACAGGCGACTACACCCTCTGCATGCACGGTTCACCCGACAAAATCCAGTCGTATTCCTGGACGGGTGTGTTTGGGTACGAGGGCCTTGGTCCCACGGACCCAAGTGGATTTTCTTCGGTGAGTTATTATCCACAAGGAGCCGCTTTGGTCGGTGACAAGGACGCAGCGGCATCGCTAGACGACCAGGGGGTTGGCATTCTCTTCGTATCGCTGGTGATGTTGGGGCTTTTCCTGGTGGTCGCCGTGCGGCCCACCACCGCCTACGGTGTGCGATTCGGCCTCTTTGTTCCAGGCGTGCTGATGTTGCTCGTTGGTGGCATCCTTCATCCTCTTTGGGCCATAGCCGATGAAGTCCAACACCAAGACGAGATCACGCTCGAGACGCTCATTGAGATGCGCCTACAACAGCTGTGGGATGTTTCGGCGGAAGGGGTTCCTGAACAAACGCTCTACACGCACACCGGCGCTACATGGGGAATGTTGGACGGTGAGCGATTGAAAATGAAACTTGACATCGAACAGGCGATACCTCTTGATGACGGTCGTTGGCAGCTCGTGGTCCCGGAATTGGAATCACTACGCTTGGACCAAGCGATTTTTGGACAGGTGGCCAAGGGTCAAACCCAACAGACTCAGGAAGGGATGCTGGAGAGCCAAACCGTTCGGTTCATCCTTCTTGCCGGCCGGTCGCTGCTTCTGGATTTGCTCGTGCTCGAGGCCTTGCTTGTGGTCGACGAAAAGCCAACTTCCTCCGTTGTGCACCTCGATGCAGAAATGGTGTCGGCGCCCGCCACGGGTTCAATCAACGCTCCGGCTTGGGCAACACGTCCTTCCACCATCAACGCAAACGACTGGGTGCGTCTGCAGGGGTCTCTCTTCCCCGAACGTATTTCCATTTCATTGTGTGATTGCGACTTGGATTTGCTCGATGTCCTGTTCATTGAATCCGATGGCTTTGACAGTCAAGATATCCCTGCCGAATGGGGCGTTGGAAGCGCTTCTGGTCTGCTGCCTTACGGTGGGGCGCTCATGATGGGAGGGATGGCCCTCGGGCTTGCCGCCACGTGGATGGAGGTGCAGCGTAAAGCCAAGGCCCAACAACTTGCCATGACCTATCGCCCTCAAAGCGATGACAGGTGGACGTGATCACTCGGCGTCGCTCTTTCCGAGTTCTTCGCTGACGGCTTTGGCCGTTTCTTCTTCGGACATCTTGGCTGCCTTGGCTGCGGCTTCAATGGACTTGGCTTCCTGGTCGGTGATTTCACCATCGGCAGCTGCCGATTTGATGGCGGCCTTGACGTTGAGGTCAGCCGCTTCTTCATCGGAGATGCCCAGCGCCTCTTGGAAGGATTTCAGTTCCTTCAGTTCGGCGTCGGTGATCACACCGTCTTCCCATGCTGATTCGTAGGCATGGACGAGGAATTCTTTGTACGCTTCTTGATTGAGCAGAACATCTCGAATCAACCCGGTGTCAACACCTTGGTCGTTGCTCACCATGTCGAGCAGGGCGATGGAGCGGCGGACTTCTTTCACGGCCATGTCCTTGAGGCCGTGTCCGGCCCAAACTGCACCAGCGGCGACGACCGCAGCAGCAAACCAGCGCATGATATCAGGGTCCACGAGGTTCCCCGGTTCAACGAGGTGAAACACACCCAAGACCACCATCGCAGCGCCGCACATGACCTCGACCCAGTCGTTGAGGTCAGGTTCGTCATCAAAGACGGAAAGTCGTTCTTCGACCATGGCGTCTCGGTCGTCGCTCATGGACATACCATGAACAGGTGGGACTTCTAAGTGTCGGCAACAATAGCAGGGCGTTGTCCTTTTGAACCGCTGCCCAATTTGAGGGAATATGGAGGTGGACAACAGGGCGGTTTCGTCGCTTGATTTACCTCTCCCGTTCCTTGATTTCCTCCAGCGAGATTGGGGTATTGAACGGCTGCATCCACCGCAAGCCGATGCAATTCCGAGCATCCTCAAGGGCCGGAACACGCTGGTCGCCATCCCAACCGCTTCCGGAAAATCTCTGCTGGCCTACATGGGCATGGTCAAACGACTGGCAGAAGGTCATGAACGTTCAAAAGCCATCTACATCGTTCCGCTCAAGGCTCTGGCGATGGAAAAATACGAGGATTTGCGCGAACTCGGCGCAGCGATGGGATTGTCGGTCGGTTTGGGCATCGGCGACGCAACGGCCGAAGCGAAGAACATCGATGACTGCAACATTCTCGTGTGCACCTCGGAAAAATTGGATTCCTTGCTTCGCCATCGCGCTGAACTTGTCGCTGACCTCTGCTGTGTCGTGGCCGATGAATTCCATCTGATGAACGATGGTACACGAGGGCCCACGCTTGAGATCAACCTTACGAGACTCAGGCACATTAAACCCGATGCGCAAATCATTGCGCTTTCCGCAACCGTAGGCAATTCACCCCAACTCGCAGCGTGGTTGAATGCTGATTTGATTCAGTCCGATTGGCGGCCCGTCGCCCTTGAGTACGCTACCTTCCACGATTTCCATGTTGAACCTCGAAAAATCCAATCGCCCACCGAAGCAGGTGAGCAAACACCGTTGAGTCCTCCTCGAGATCTTGTCGGCCTCAAGAGCCACCCAGTTTGGAGCGTGGTGAATGACGGGTTGGACCAGGGTGCCCAAGTGCTGATGTTTGTCGGGACCCGAAGAAGCGCCCAATCAGAGGCCAAAAATCTCGCCAAGCGGGTGCGAAAGCGGCTTGAAAAAGAGGACCCAGAGCGACTGAAAACCTTGGAAGAACTTGCTGCAAAGCTCACGGGCCGAAGTCAATCCAACCTCGCAGAGCAATTAGCAAGTTGCCTTTCATCCGGGGTCGGTTTCCATCACGCTGGATTGACAAATGCCCAGCGGAAAGACGTTGAAGCCGCATTCAAGTCAGGCCTCTTGGTCGCTCTAACGGCGACACCAACCCTTGCTGCAGGTGTGAACCTTCCAGCCAGAAGGGTCCTCGTTCGGGACCTCAAGCGTTGGGACGACGGTATGAGTCGTCCCCTCCCCGTGATGGAGGTGCGCCAAATGCTCGGACGTGCTGGACGGCCGAAATACGACACGAAGGGAGAGGCCTGGGTCTACTGCAAAGGAACGGACGGTTGGGAGGTTGCTGACGCAGTCGCCGACCGCTATTTCTTCGGGCCCATCGAGGACATTTCCTCAAAACTTGCATCGGAACCTGCGCTGCGGATGCACCTGTTGGCAAGTATTGCAACCGGTGGTTTGGTGCACAAAGGTTCCATTGAGCATTTCTTTGCCTCGACCTTTTTGGGGGCCTCCATGCCCTTTTCCCAATTGCGCGAACGGTTGACCTCAATGCTGGATTGGCTCGTCGAAGAGCGATTCATACGCCGCTGTGGCATGGATGAACACTACACCGCTCGATTCGCAGGCGAAGATCTTGATGATGAAGAAGCATGGGACGACACGGTTCCGGTGTGGGCCTCAAGCGCTCGCTCAACGGAGGGTGTTGTATGGGACCCGTCCGGGCCAGAACCGTCTCGGATTGTTCGTCCGAGTGCTCATAGAGAGCCCAGCATTGGCTTTTCGAGAGCAACCTCCTTGGCACAAACGGGTGGTTGGGCCCAACCTGCAGCGGAGGATGGACCGAGCATGCGCTACGAGGCGACGGCCATGGGCGAGCGGGTTACTCAACTCTATCTCGACCCCCTCTCCGCCTCAATTTTGCGAACGGGACTTCGGAGAGCTGTTCGGCGGACCGTGCGACAAGATGCGCCCGTCACGGACTTCGGGTTCCTTCATCTGGCCGTTGCCACACCCGACTTTGTTTCGCTTTGGGCAAAATCGGCGGACATGGAGACGAATTCACCGACGTGGTTGAAAGCCAACGCTACGGAGGATGAGTTATTTGTTGAACCTGGATACGCAGAAGCCTTGCTGAGCGATGTCAAATCGGCTTGGATGATCGAGGAGTGGACCGAGGAAACGACCCTCAGGGAACTTGAGAAGGACCTCGATGTGTCACCCGGCGACGTTCATCATCGTGTGGACCTCATGGGTTGGCTGCTGGCGGGCGCGCAACAGGTGTTGCTGACCGATGATGTGTTTGCGGAGGAGCACCTGCCCATTGTGGCCGAGCTTGTTCAGCAGATCAGCACGCTGCAGCAACGCGTCCGCCACGGTTGCAAATCCGACCTGCTGCAACTCGTGAACATCCGTCATGTCGGCCGGCAACGGGCACGGGAACTGGCCGCGTTGGGCATGCGAGAACCGAAAGACGTCGCCAACATGTCAGCACGGCACCGCGAGGCCCTTCTCGCAAAACGAGGGTGGGGTCCGATTCTTTTGGACAAAATCCATGTGGAAATCGAGAGAGTTTTGAAAAAATCTGGAATCTCAAAGGCGAAGCAACGAACTGACGACGCGCCCCTCGAGGGAGAGCGTCTTGAGCATGATTGAAATCCTGAGGGGTGGTGGGCGGCCCAATGCGTGCAACAACCTTCCCGTTCAGGGGTGTTCGATTCGGTGAAGGCTCGCCCCAACACCACGTTGACCGCTTTCTCAAAGAACGACCTTCTTCCCATTGGGTCTTGCTTGGAGCGCATGCGGTCATGAGCGAAGAACAACTCTGGACCGCATGGATTCAAGCATCGAGAAATGCCTTGCGAGGGAACATGGTCGCTCGAAGCATTGATGCAGAATTTTTGCGCTATTTGGCAGGCACCCATCACATCTCTGAGGCCTTCGCAAGGGCCGGCCTTCAAGAAGATCAAGACCACGGGTGGGTCGTTTGTTTGCCTTCGGCTAAAGGACACGAAAACGATCTCGGACATCTTCAGCCTGAAGCCGATGACGTACAGGATTTTGATTCGAGCCTCGCCAACCTCTTGCAGCGACTCGGATGGTCCGAGGGAACAAGCGAAGCAACCTATTCTATAGAGGCAGCAAAACGTCTTGGCATCGATGCAGAAGGGTGGTCAGAAGCGCGTCAGAGTGAATCCATCATCGCCCACATTTTGATGGCTGACGACCAGAGTTCATCCCACCGCTAATGGGAGGGTTGAAAGGCTCCCTCCTCTTCGTCATTCCATGGTGATGGCTGCGAAGCAAAACGACGGACACCGCCCAACAACGGGGCGCTATCTGGACCAAGAAAAAGTGCGAAAGGCGTTGGATTCCGCACAAACTCACGGTGCATCCTACGCCGAAGTGCGTGTGGTTGCCCTCACCGAATCTTCTGTGGCCATGCGCGACGGGGTTCTCGAGCGAGCCATTCCAGGCCAAGAACTTGGAATGACCCTCCGCATCCTCGCCGACGGCGCCTGGGGCGTCCATTCCACCACCGACCTAGCCTCTCTCTCCGACCAGATTGAATCCACCACCCGCTTGGCAAAGGCCGTCGCAAAGCGCCGCTCATCCAACGAACGGGCCATCGGTCTGGCAGAGGTACCTGTGCTGCAAGACGAGACGCACTGGCGTTCAAAACTCGACGTGAGGGACACCGAACTTGATCAAAAAATGGACCTCATGAACGACATGTATCGCGGCGCAAGTGGGCATGACGACATCGTTTCCGTTCGAACCGGTTGGAGCGATGAGCACATCCACACCGAGTTGATGACCACCGAGGGCATGGACCGGGTGTGGTCCTTCCAGCGTTCCCTCGTTCACGGGACGGTCACGGCCCGCAGGGACGGCGAGGTGGTCTCGTACCGTACACGACACGGTGGCCAAGGGGGTCTCGAAGTGATTCAGGCTGCCGACCTGGTGAACTTGGGTGAAGAAGCCCAGCGCGCAGCGCTTCGTCTCCTTCAAGCAGAACGAGCCCCCTCAGGAAAATTACCACTCATTGCCGACAAGGACCTCACGGGCGTCTACATCCACGAGGCGCTCGGACACCCCTGCGAAGCCGACTTGGTTGCGGCAGGTGATTCGTGTTTGGACGGAAAACTTGGCCATAAAATTGGAAACGAGATCGTCACGGTTGTTGACGACCCCACCATGATGGGAGGCTACGGGGCCTACCCGGTTGATGACGAGGGTGTTGACACCCGAGAAAAAGTCCTCATCAAGAACGGCATTTTGACGGAATACCTCAATCATAGAGAAACGGCGCATCACTTCGGTGTTGAGCCAAACGGCGGTGCACGAGCGCAAGATGGCCTTCATCATCCGCTCGTTCGCATGAGCAACACCATGATCCACGGTGGAACGCATGCGGATTTGGATGAACTCTTGGAGGACATTCAGTACGGCGTCTATGCGTGTGGTACGCGAGGCGGCCAAGTCGACACCGGGCGAGGCTCGTTCCAATTTGCGGCCCAGGAGGCGTGGCTGATTGAAAACGGCGAACTCACACGCCCGCTCAAAGACGTGAGCGTGAGCGGACTCACCCTCGAAATTCTCCAAAATGTCGACGGTCTGACACGAGATGCCTCCCTTGCCTCGCCAGGGTTCTGTGGCAAAGGGCAAACCGTGCCCGTAGGTGACGGCGGTCCTGTGATGCGCATCAGCGAAGCGTTGGTGGGCTGATATGCTGCCTGAAGGTGCCGAAGACCGCCTGCTTGCAAACGCACAGGTCATCGCTGATGCTTGTCGTTCCAGTGGCGTACAGCAGTGGGACCTCATCGGATTCCAAGCCTATGGAACCCAACTGGACATCGAGGCTGGAAAAATCACGATGGCGGCAGGTGGCGGCGAAGGTGGATTCGGGGTTCGTGTGGTGGACGGTGGACGCTTCGGATTCGCCCACTTGGTCGATGTTTCGGGGGCAGAGCGAGCGGTGGCTGAAGCCGTAGCTATTGCCAAAAAATCCCCTTCAATTGAGGGATTTGTCCTTCCAAGTGAACAACCAGCAGAAACCGTTGGTGGACGAATGGACACCGCCATCCTTGACACCAGTTCCGAAGACTTGCTTGAACAAGCGGACGCCGTGCTCTCTCAGGTGAAATCCCTTGATGAGCGTGCGGTCGTGACCGGGGGCGGCATTGGTGTTTCTGCCACGGCTGGGTGCTTGATGAACAGCGAAGGCATTCTCTCAACGGGGATGACCACTTCGCACGGTATTGGACTCCAGGTCACCCTTGACGTGGACGGCCAATTGACCAGTTCCTACCAAGGACAATCGAGCAGGAAGCGACTACCAGAACTTCCTGAATGCATCGAAAGAGCGGTGCACTGGGCGCAAGTAACTCAAAACCCACTTAAGGTTGAAAGCCAACCCGTCGACACTCCCGTTTTGATGACCAGTGAAGGGTTTTCTCCGTTGTTCTCCATGGTTGTACCACCTGCCATGACCGGCGAGAAGATGGTCCGAAAGGAGTCGTTTTGGGCAGAAAAGATGAACCAACAGGTGATCAATCCTACGCTCTCCATCCACGACGACGGTCTGCTGGAAGGGGGCATGTCCTCGGGTTCCAGAGATGCAGAAGGCGTCCCTCGGCGGCGCCAAACCCTCGTGGAAAACGGGCGCCTGTGCAGCATGCTCTGGTCCACTCGAGATGCTGCTCAGCAGGTTGCAGAAGGCCGCACTTCAGCGGCCTCATCAACCGGTTCGGCCGTTTCGGGTGGCCATCAATCTCCGCCTTCAACCGGATGCACGGAGCTGTTCCTGACGTCGTCCGAAGCCAGTCGTACCTGGGACGGGCTGTTGGAACATATGGACAACGGCTACATCGTGAACAGCGTGATGGGCGCACACACGGCGAATCCTAGCAGCGGTGATTTCTCGGTCACCACCAGTTCCATTCTCAAGGTCGAAAACGGCGAAGTAGTGGGCTCCCTCAAACAGGCGGGTCTCTCCGGAAACTTTGCCAAGGCGCTGACCGGTGAGGTGGTTCTCGGCCAAGACGTTCGCCGTCAAGGCTCCTATTCATCGGGAAGCATGCACCTTCCCGATGTGTTGCTCATGAACGGGTTGCGAATCAACCCAGCTTGAGCCCCAAACATCCCCACGGGATTCTTTATGACCCGTCGTCGTTGGTAAGACGTCCCATGGAGGTCAAGGGAGTGTCCAAACTTAACCAACCCGCACGAAAACCCGCCGCCTGTTCTCCGCACAGGCCACGAACAACAACGCCTGTCGGAGGTCAATGCGATGTCTGAAAGCAAGTATGCAGACTATGTTGAGGCCGTTCAAAAAGAATGTCCGGATGCTGATGCGACAGAAATTGCAGAGGCGTTTGCAAAGTACGAACAAGAATTCTACATTCCGCCTCAGGACGCTATGCGTTCGGTGCTTCGACGCTTCCAAAGCGGTACGTCTCCTGCGCCATCCGGTGGAGGAACGACAACCCGTGAGACCAAGAAGGTCGCTGGTTTGTCGGAACTCACGGGTAGCGACCGTGATGTAGAGATTGAAGTGGCCATTATCACACACAACATCAGAGATCAAATGATTCGAGGCGAAGAGAAGCAAATCGCCTTCGGAATGCTGGAAGACAATCCTTGGGAAGAAAACGGCCAACGCACCCGATGGGACTACAAAGATTGGGGCCCGCATGCCAATCTTGCCTCAGGAAGCATCGTTCGTATCGAAGGCGCCAGCGTCAACGAGTACAACGGAAAAATGTCCCTCAACATTAACCAGTCTACCCGAATCGTGGTCCTCAAAGAAGGCGTCGCTACCACGGTAGCATCCAATGACCCCATCGACATCCAGGCCATTCCCAAAGAGGGATACATCTGTGTCGTCGGTCGTGTTTTGGCTTGCCGACCGGATCAGATTCATCGGAAGGACGGTTCAGGTTCAATTGATGTGGTCCGTGGCCGAATCGCCGACGATACGGGTACCATCGGTTTCCTTTCCTGGGAACCGTTTGAACACGAGGTTGGAACCTTGCTCAAAATCGACGGTGCCCAAGTCCGAAGCTTCCGAGATACGCCCGAATTGAACTTTGGGAGAACAACTCGAATTGAAGTGTTCCACGACACCAATTTCGCTGACCTTGAGACGCTCGCTGAAAGCACAAAAACGAAGATTTCTGGACTGCGAGACGGTTCACGGGATGTCGACGCCATCGTCCAAATCACCGAAATCACCAAACGAACATTTGAGCGAGACGGTGAAGAGAAGTTCCTCTGGTCAGGCCAGATTGCAGACCCAACGGGACGCTGTCGAATCAGCATCTGGGATGCTTTGCCGTTTGAGGAAACCGACCTTCCCGTTACGATGGAAATTCGTGGAGCACGGGTGCGTGCCTGGCAGGGCATTCCAGACATCACGGTCGATAATGCCGACCAATTGACCGTCCTTGACACGCCACCATGGGATGAGGGCATGGACCTCGCCAATCATTCCGTTGATGTTGCCCTTACAGAAGTCGTTGCTGGGCCGAGCCGAGTGGGAATGAAAACCAACGGCCTGCTGGTCAGCGTGCGAGACGATTCTGGCTTCATCATGCGATGCACGGAATGTCGCCGCGTCCTCCGTGATGGTGCGTGCTTTGACCACGGTGCCAACGAAGGTGCCGAAGACATTCGTTTGCGGCTGGTGATGGACAATGACGGAGCGACCGCTGCTGTCCTCGTGAACAAAGACGCCACGCTCGCTGCGCTTGAAATGACCCATGAAGACATGAAATCCAAGGTCGACGAACTTGGAGAAACGGGCTTTGTTCAACTCGTTCGTGAGAAGATGCTCGGACGACGCATCAACGTGTCCGGACGAAGCATCGTCGACGAGCAGGGTGCCATGATTCTGGCAGACGGATTTGAGATTGAGCAACACGATGCTCAGTTGCGTGCCACAGAGTTGCGAACACAGTGGGGGTGGGCCTGATGGAGCGTGCTCGCATCGCTCGCCAACCTGCGCATTTATTGTTGGCGTCTGAATTTGGGAGCGCCACACTCCACGAGAAGGGGTCCGGAGAGTACGACCCATCCTTTGTGATCACGAAATTGGGTGCGAAGGTCAACAGAATCGTGGCTGCAGGCCTTCTTGAGCGACTTGAGCTGCGTGAGACCAGCAACGGTTCTTCGCTCTACCAGGGCCAGCTACGAGATCCAACAGGTCTGCATTATTTCTCGGTCGGTGAATACAATTCAGAGACCATGCAGGAACTTGCCCATCAATGGACGGAACGACTGAACGATGGTGAACCTCTTCTGGTCATGATGACTTCGAAAACACGATGGTATCAAACCGACGAAGGAGCCGTCTACACGTCCCTCCGGCCCGAGGAAGCGTGCGTGGTTAGCAGGGAAGTTTACGCCAACTGGCTCCTGGATGCATGCCAAGCCACCATGGAGCGAATGAACCGGTTCACCGTTTCCTTGGAGGTTGAGCCAACGCTCGATGCCTTTGGGCGAGCGGACTTGCCGGACAGCCTTCTCGCTGCTCGAAACCATTACGGCGAGGTCGACCTTGAACCGTTCAAACTGAATTTGATGCAGGCATTGGACATCGCCGAAGGCCGTATTGAAGCTGCTACAACGCCACCTCCAGTGATGTCGTTGCCTGACGGCGAGGCAAGCGATGGTGGTGGTGACGGTGGACAGGACGTTGAGGCCTTCCTCCTGCAAGCGATTGGCCATCTCGACCAGGGTGAGGGCGTGACCTTCGATACACTGCTGAAGAACGCTGTTGCTCGTGGATTTGTCAGAGAGGTTGCCGAAGGAAAGCTGGAAGAGATGCTCGACGGTGGAACGCTTGACGAACCCCGATTTGGATGGTTCAGACTCGCCGCTTCTGAATAATCTGCATCCAACACATTCAAGTTCTTCTCACGCTGTGGAGAGGATAGGGGTCAGACATGGCTGGAATGGATTTCTTTATTCGCCCCGCAACGGGCACATCAAGTTCGGATTGGGTGCGAATTGGCAACGCAGACATCAAAGTGAGAATGACACGTCGTCTGACACGCACCGTTGTGCGTGGTCAAGAGGGCGATGACCTGCACGATGAAGGTTCAGAATCAACCCTCTACACGGTGCGTGGTGAACTTACGCTTGACGAATACAAGCGAATCGTGGCCATGTTCCGAACCGGGCAGCCCTACATTCACGATCCTTTCGAAGAGCGAGACGTGAAGGTCATTTTTGCTGTGATGGAATATGACAGTTCCAACGAATCGTTCCACTTTGAGCTTCTGGAAGACGTGATTTGAGGAGGCGATAAGGGTGCGAGAACTGGAGGAAAAGCGCGAACTCCTCTATGTGATTCGAACCATGGACGTGTTGATGTCATCCGGTGTCGGTCTTGAAGCTGCCATTCACACGATTGGCAAAGGAGGCTACGGCCTTATTTCTGAAGATTTTTCAGCGATGATGAAGCGATTGAGAAAAGGTACCGGTGGCGGACTGGACAAGGAACTCAAAGGTCTCATGAAGACAGCCCAGTCGGCTGGCTACAAGCGACTCCTCAACACCCTTTACACCAACGTCACCCAGAACACCGACTTGGTTGAGACGCTCAAGAAACAGGGTGCGAGAATGGAAGAAGAGCGCTCTGAAGAAGTTGAAAAATACATTGAAGCGCTTGGTGGTGTACCCGAAACCCTGCTTTCTATAGGCATGATTGGTCCCATCATCCTTGCCATTGTAGGCCTTGTTCCACAATTGATGTCCGGTGATCTCGGGGCGTTCATGTCCTTGCCCGAACCGGCGGTCATCAACAGCGTGGTCAACATGGGCTTGTTGATGACACTGGTTGGCATGGCGCTTATCGGTTTGAAGGCGCACACAAAGGACCCGGGGTTGTGAGGTGGGAAGATGATTTTCGGTTTTCTCGAATCCTTCAACGAATCCCCTCTGTTGCTGTATCTTGCCGTGATTGCTGTTGCTTGCATCGGCGGCGGCATCCCTCCAATGCTAGAGCGCCGTCGTCGCCGAGCCATTGAGAATGAATTGCCCACTTTCCTCGAAGCACTTTCTGATTCGGTGGGTGCTGGTCGAGGTCTGCAGGAAGCGATGATGGAACAATCTGAATCCAACAACGGCCCCCTCGCAACGCTGCTTTCAGAGACGTTGAAAGAAGCCCACGCATCTTCGTTTGAAGCGAGCCTTTCGGCCTTCGCTGCAAAAACGCGGTCGAGCCAGGTTCAGCGCGTGATGATGCTCATTGAAACGGCTATTCAGCAAGACTCCAGCCTTCGAGACATCTTGAGTGATTTGAGCCGAGATTACGAGCGATTAAACGACTTGATGAATCAGCGTGAGAGCGAACTTTCCGGCCGGGGCATGCTCATTATCATCTTTGTAAGCGTCGGCTTACCAGTTCTTATTGCCTTCATCGTTGGCCTCTTCGCACCGGCCAGCAAAGGCTTCCAAATCACCGGATTTAACCAAACCTTCAGTCTCTTCTTTGCAGCCGCCTCGGCGGTTGCCGTGAGTGTCTCTGGACGAATGATGGGTCGTCTCAAAGACACACTTTGGTGGCTTCCACTTTGGATGACCGTCTCAATGGGCCTCTACCTCGGGGCCGTAAAAGCAGTTGGAGGATGAACCATGTCAGAAGAAATTCTAGAACAATACGGACGAGTGACAATCTACACCGAGGCGAACCATCCCTCACCCATTTACCACGTCGAAGGCGACATTCAAGCCAACCCGTACGGCGACCTCGCAGCGCTTTTTGAGGACGATGCGCTTGAAGAAGTGATGTACAACGGCGGAACCCAGTGTGTGAAAGTTGCCCATCGTAACCACGGCATGTGCAGAACCAACATCTGGATTGACGATGAATCCGGCCTTCAAATTGCGAAAAACATCGCCTCGTTCACCAACGTCCCGTTGGGTGACGGTCCTGGATTGGTCCCCATCTTTGACGGTCGCCTTCCTGACGGTTCCCGTGTGAACGGAACCATCCCCCCCGTTTCTCCTGATGGTCCAACGCTGACAATTCGAAAGTTCAAGGAGGATCCTCTGACAATGATTGACCTCGTCAACTTTGGAACGGTGAACTCCAGATTGGCTGCCATGATGTGGGTTTGGATTGAAGGCCTCGACAGCCGTCCAGCCAACTTTGTTATTGCAGGTGGAACAGGTTCAGGTAAAACCACCACGCTCAATTGCCTCGGGATGTACATTCCTTGGTCTCGACGCCTGCTCACGGTGGAAGACACGGCTGAATTGCAAGTTTACCATGACCACTGGCTGCGTATGGAAACTCGTCGTGAGCGACCCGATGGAACACCTGAGGTTGACATGAACGACTGCTTGAAGTCAAGCCTGCGTATGCGCCCTGACCGAATCATCGTCGGTGAAGTTCGCGGACCTGAATGTGCAACGTTGCTCACGGCGATGAACACCGGGCACGACGGTTCCTTTGGTTCCCTGCACGCCAACACGGCTCAAGAAACGGTCACACGTATGATCAATCCACCAATGAACGTGCCGCCCATCATGTTGAGTGGACTTGACCTTATCATCATTCAAGCCCGTCTTCACGTCAATGGAAAAACGGCTCGAAAAATCACTGAAGTTGCCGAGGTCGCAGGTATGGAAGGCGACAAACCACGTCTCAACGCCATCTGGAAGTACAACGCTGCGACCGACCAAATTGAGGAGACCGGTATTCCGTCCAAGTTGCGTGAAACCATCTGCAACGCTGCGGGCGTCACGCCCGACGTGTTTGAGCGCCACGTTGCCCAGCGACAGGCCATCATCGAAGATTTGTGTCAACGAGGCATTTCTGATATCCAAACCGTGACATCGGTGGTGCAGAATTTCTACGCCCAGCAGCACTGATTCATCCGTTCAAACGGTTGAGAAGTTCGTCTACACGGTCGATTTTTCCTCGTACGCGTGCAAGGCTGTCGGATGCATCAGCGACGGACTCGGCCACCGCTTCTTCTTCAGGGGCTTGCTCTTCAGACGGTTTGAAACTCGCAGCGAGCGACTTCAGTTCGGTTACGATGGCGTCGACCTCGGTTTCTGTGACCAGAACGCCAGGCGCAATTCGTGGGATTTCGCTCGGGGAGAGGTAGCCCAGTTCAGCTCCGAGAATGCCCGCACATGCGAGAATCCGGGGTCGCAGGGTGCTGGTGTTCACGTCGTAGCCCTTTGATTCAAGGAAGCGAATGACAAGCGCTTGTTGTGCTTCATCAAATCCTTCTTCTCCAGATTCAAGGATGGTCTGAACCAATTCCTCAAAGGACGAGATGTTTCTCTCAAGGCGCTCGATGGTCATGCGTTCGCTTTCGGGCATGTGAACTGCGCCACGATGGAGGATGCGCATCATCCGTTGGCGTCGTTGTACGACGGGGTCGTGAAGGGCTTGGGACTCAGCGATTTCAATGTGAAGGTCAAACAGGGCGTGCAGCCGTCCAGAAACGCTTGGGACACGAAGGTCCAGTTCCAATTCCCTTCCTTCTTGTTCAAAGGCCATTCGTGCCTTGACGACATCGCCCGCATGGAGGGCGAGGATGTTTTCCAATCGGTCCCGCAACGTACTGCGAACTTCTTCAAACCGTCGAAGAGCCTCGCGTTCACTCCACGATTGCGGCATGGCGGTTGCCGCCTTGCTTTCGTTTTGAACATGAAAGTCCAATTCCATGATGACCTGCGCTACGGCTTGGTGGACAGGCGGAAGGTCGGTGGCGAAGCCTTGTGCTCGCAGCGAGGCGATGAAGGCATTCAAATCGTCTTGATTGGTGGTGGAACTAACCATCAGGAAATCCCTTGCAAACGCCTGAATCTCTGCGTGTCGCTCCCTCAGTTCCATCAAGGCTGTTTCCGTCTCAAGACTGTGCGTCTCAACCGCACCAGTGTGTTGAATCATCGGTGGAATACTGACGACTTCCTCGGCCGGCTCCGGTCGCAATTGACGTTCAAGGTCAGCATCGTTCATCGATGAGGAAACATCATGGCCGACATCAGCCAGTTCCTCTTTGAGCGTGAGCTCTTCTTCGTAGGTCCATCCATCGTCGTGATCCTCGACGAACGAAGCGACCGTTTCCTCCACACTGCTCTCTGCCGAGGAGGTGGACGACGCTGCCATCTGAGGGACGTTGATGGGTCCTTTTGGGCGCCGCAGGCTCTTCTTGACCTTCCCCCACGCATTTTCTTGTGAGGCGAGGACGCCTGCAACTCTGGCGAGAAGCGCCTGTTTGTTTCCGGACAGTGCGAGTTCCAAATCCTTGCACATGGCGTGGAGTTGGTCTCTGGTCATGTCATCCAAACGCTCCACTGCAAGTGATTTCGGGTCGTGGTTCAGATGGAGGTGAAGTCGTTGCCGACGGGCCTTGATGGACCCTGATTTTTTGATGCCAAAAAGACCGAGAATTTCGCCTAAATCGCTGTTCGAGATGCTTCGGAGTCCTGCGGGTGAGAAATCCCAATCCGGGAAGATGAGGTGTCGAATAAGCCTTGCACGAAGGCTTTCAACCGGTCCAGATTTTGCAATTCCGTGTTCTTGAGCGATGGATTTGAGGTCGTCAAAACGAGCTTGGTACAGTTTGCCGAGCAACGCTGATGTGTCCATGACCGTCTCACCTCTACGGCTTTTGCCGCATTCAAAGCATATATGCCTTCGCCGTCCAATGAGGCAAGGAAGGCCAGTTCTCGTGGGTCTTCTGAGAAGCCGAGATGGTTTCACTCATTGAGGTCCATCAGTCGTGGACTCGCATCCATGAAGGATGCAGGCATACCGATGATGTTCCGTTTTGTTGCCTCGTGGTCCGTGGTCATGACCGAGAGCAATTCCATGAATTCCTTGAGGAGATTGACCATGCCAAGGTGGCTGTTTTCAGGTTGAACAATACGTTCACACGCCGCCGTTACCGTCCCGCTCGGGTTGAGCGTTTCGATCAACATCTCAACCCGAGGGCCACTTTTGAACACACCCCGCTTTTTGTTGGGGTCCACCAGCGAGGTGAGGAGGGCCTCGTCGTTTTCCTGTGTGGCTTTTTTCAGGAAAGTGGAAATTTTCCGCTGTTCGACGTATGCACCCACGATGGATCTTAGGGACGGGTCAAGGCTCTCGAGGATGGCCGTCTCCAGCCGATAGGCCAATTCGGCGCTTGGGTCGAGCATTTCTACAATGCTCGCCTTTGGGAATCCTTGGCGAGTTACGAGCAGGGTGAAACCGTGCAAAGGCGGTGGAATGAAACGTTCTCTGTTGTTCTCTGTTTGGTCGCGTTGGAGTCCAAGCGTGTGTCGTCTTCCTTTCATGCGATGGCCGGCATGAATCGCTCGGGGGACAATGAACCCGTCGATGTTGCCCTCGAGGCGCTGTTCTTCCATCCACGGCCATATCTCCTCGTTGTCCATATCGGCGATGGTGCCCTTTGCCTTGAGGCGGGCGGCAACATCCTCAATGGTTTCGAGCACGAGGTCGGGCCGCATTCGGCGCATTTGGCGACGAAGCAATTCATGTTCGCACACCACCTTTGCACCCTGCTCAAGATACTCTGGCTTGTCATCGGCGACGAGGACCCATGTTGGCTCCTTTCGTGGAAGTAAACCGGCGATACTCAACCCTTCAACGTCGTTGCCATGCCAGTCAAAAGCACTCATGGCGAGGATGTCACCCGTGCCGTCCCGTAGCGTTTGCAACGCCGTTTCCATGTGCGGAAGTTGCTTGAGTCGAAGGTCACGATGTTTGCCATGCGTGCCCACAGCTCGTTCGATTTGGAGGCGAACTCCATCGTTTCTTGACGGCGTGGTGAGTATCACGAGAAACTCACTCTTTTCCATCGGTTCACCTCGGTGAGGGTCGCCCCTCACATGTCACGGGCGTGGACGACCGGTTAAGAAGCCCACCGTTCTAGGGTGGTTGTGCGCAGCAATCTGGAGGGGCTTCACTCGGCTCTCGAATCCATGCGTGACGAGGTCAATCAAGCCCTTCAGGATTTGATTCAGTCGGAGGTTGACCTCGGCGCTGGAGAAGTGGCTCTTGAAGCGGGTCGCGTCCTCAATGCAGGCGGCAAGCGCCTTCGGCCCATTCTCTTCTTGCTCGCCTACCAACTGGCAGGTGGGACCAAGCAGGATGATGTCATGCCGCTGGCGTTGGCGTTCGAATTGATTCACACCGCCACCTTGGTCCACGACGATATCAACGACGAAGCCCAACAACGCCGCGGCATACCCACCATCCATGCACAGGCGGGGCAAGCCAAAGCGGTTATCGCAGGGGATTGGCTCTTCGTACAGGGTTTTGGTCTCGGTGGACGGTACTCTGCCCAAATCGTATCCATCATCGCCCGTTGTTGTGCCAACATCGCCGTGTCCGAATATCACCAACTCGACCACGTCCTCAATCTTGCCACGTCCCCCGAAGACTACCTTTCCATCGTGCAAGGAAAAACAGCAGGTCCGTTTGCGTCCGGTTGCTACGCTGCTGGTTTGGTGGCAGGACTTGATGACGACCAGGCCAAGGCCTTAGAGCGCTTTGGAATGGAATTGGGCATTGCGTTCCAACTCGTGGATGACCTTTTGGACCTTCGAGGCGATGAGCGCATGGGAAAACCTCGAGGGGCCGATGTCTACGAAGGGAAAATGACCCTTCCGCTCATTCATGCGCTGACCCTTTCACACGGTCGACATCGGGAACGGCTTTCCGAACTCATTGAAGATTTCACAGACGAGGGCTTTGATGAATTGATGACCCTTCTCGAGCGTTCTGACAGCATGGGCTACGTGGAAATTCTCGTCCGAACCCACCTTGAACGAGCCCAAGCCGAACTGGAATGGTTCCCCGACAGCGAAGCCAAGGAGCTGATGTTGTTGATCACAAATATCGTCAAAGATCGGCATGCTTGAGGTGTCCGCATGGCCGTGTCTGAACCGGAACATCGTCAAGTCATCGTCGTTGGTGCTGGGCCTGCCGGCAGTGCCGCCGCTCAACGTCTTGCAGAGGAAGGTCTTGATGTGTTGGTGTTGGAACGGCGTTCCATCGTTGGTAATCCTGCGCAGTGTGGCGAATGCATTCCCAATTGGGGAGAGGTCGTCGGGACGTTCAAACATCTCGACGACCATGATTGGCTCAAAACCTATTTTGAGTTTCCAGAGCGATTGAAACTCCATCGGCTCGACAACATGCGCGTCTTCCTTCCATCAGGCAAATCCTATCATTTCGGACTGGATGCTTTCGCAGGCCATCGTCTGCAATTTGATGGCTACCTCGCCGACAAAGCCGTACGTGCAGGCGCAGAGATTCGTGTTTCGACGTCTCTGAAACGTATTCAGCGACAGCGAAAAGCCAACCGTGAATTGTTGGTGACCAACGAGGGCCGCTTCACTTGCGATTACCTCATTGACGCCTCGGGAAGCTTGGCTCACGTCGGGCGACTCAAGCACGGGCAAGACCCAGCCTTCCGTCCTGAGGACCAAGTGCCTACCGTTTATGCACAGGTCAAGGGCGATGTGCCTGAGACGTTCGATGTCTTCCTCGGTTCTATTGCACCCTCAGGTTATGCCTGGATCATCCCAAAGGGTCCGGGGTTTGCGAATGTGGGCCTGGGCGTTCGGGCTGGAAAACTCAAAGGCGACCTCAAAGGTCATTTGGAGCGTTTTTGCGCCGATTTGAATCTTGAAATCGTCTCCTTTGGTGGTGGATGGATTCCCATGGGTGGACCGGTCAAACAAATGGTTGATGGCACCACGCTGGCCGTTGGTGATGCGGCAGGGCTGGTGATGCCAAGCAACGGAGGGGGGATCAGTCAAGCCATCATTTCAGGTTGTTTTGCCGCAGAGGCCATCGTTGACCACATCACGAACAAGACGCCCCTTTCAACCTACGAAGACAAGGTTCGTGCATCCATGGGCCCAGCACTGAAGAACTCGCTTCGCAGCAAAAACCTGGGCTATGCCTTCATGCGAGGCGATGTTCTCACCGAGTTGATTCTTCGATGCCTCGGTCCCATTGGCGGTATCAAGCGAGCCATGGAATGTGAAAAACCGCTGTGGCTGTTCTGAGGCTCGAAACCCGTTCGCTGGCCGAGAAAGCATCGGTGTGTTCAAGTGATTTGACACCGTGGTGAATTCATGCGAGGGTCGGCCCGACGTGATGAAGAAGCGGTCAGTCCCGTCATCGCAACGGTTCTGCTTCTTGCCATCACGGTCATGCTTTCGAGCATGGTCTTCGTCCTGATGCAGGGGGCATTGACCACGGTTGAGAAATCTGCACCGCAGGCCACCGTGAGTGTACGAGCCCTCGACAACGGTTTCCATGTTGTGCGAATCACCAGCCTTGACCAGTCCATCGACCCTGCGAGGTTGCAGTACGACCTGCTTCCTGCCAACATTACCGAATCACTCCCTCTTCGTGGCCAGGTCTCGGATGCCGATGTATACGGCGTAATCGGCACCAACATTTCGTTCCACGACAGAGACGCTGGGTATTCGGTGACCCAAGGGGACTACTTTGTCATCGACTCAGAAACCATTGGAGCGGACGACGGTACGTGGCGGTTCCGGTTGGTGGAGCAAACCTCGAATGCTCTCATCGTTGACATCTCTCTCCCGGCCATGACCTGAAGGTCAGCCGCCGATAAAGGACATCTCAACCTTGTCGAGGTTGTTTGACACCGTGCTTCGCTCCATCGAATATCGGTCATCGCGTCGTTGCCATATCGCTCTGACGGCTTCTGCAACATCCCCTTCCTCGGCGCCAAATCGAAGCAAACCCTTCAAATCATGGCCCACCGAAGAAAAGAGGCAGGTGTAAAGCGACCCGTTGGCCGAAAGCCGTGCACGCGAACAATCCCCACAAAACGGATTTGAAACGGATTCGATGAACCCAAATTCGTATCCCGAATCAAGGCGATAGCGCCTGGCGACTTCCCCGATGTGCTTCGGAGGCTCGGCGGTTAGGGCTCCGAATTCACGCTCAATCACGTTGCGAATATCCGAACCGGATACAACCTCGTCGACGTTCCATGCGTTGGTGTTCCCGACATCCATGTATTCGATGAACCTCAACGAGACTCCAAGTTCGATGCACGCACGAGCGAGCGGGACAATTTGGTCCTCGTTCACCCCTTTTCGGATGACGGCATTCACTTTGACAAAAAGGCCAACCTTTTTCGCTGCCTCAATGCCTTCAAGAATTGAGCCCGGAGTGAACTGTTTCGTATCCGACATGGCTTGGAAAGTTGCTTCGTTTATGGCATCAAGGCTGACGGTGACTCTGTCCAAACCCGCATCGTGAAGCGCGCTGGCGTGTGCATTGAGCAAGGCACCGTTGGTGGTCAGAGCGATGTCGAGTTCAGGTCCTGTTTCACGGAGCATGGAGATCAGTTCCGTGAGGTCCCTTCGCAACAGCGGCTCACCCCCCGTCAGCCTGACTTTACGCAGTCCGCAGGAGAGCAGTGAGGATACCACGAAGCAAATTTCCTCGTAGGAGAGCAACTCGTCCCGTGGCAGGAAGGGGTGTTCCGGACCGAAGTGCTCCCTCGGCATGCAATAGGTGCATCTGAAATTACACCGGTCGGTCACCGAGATACGCAGGTCCCTCAACGGACGATTGAAGGCGTCCACGAGGGTCATGGTTCGTGGAGACCTCCACGGTTCTTGAATCTGTATTGCAAGGGTTCATGACGGGCACAGGGGAGCCGTCATCATGGGCAAGGCTTGGGTGAAGAGGTGGTCACCCTCCGTCAAAGACGGCATGGGGAGCCTTGTTCCTGCTTTGGAAATCACTCCAAAAGACTCTATAGAAAGGATTCTATGGAGGCTACCGCCGTCCAAGAGCCACGTCATCCGATGGCTCGCATTGGCCGCCCAATCCAACCAAAACATCACCCTCAACGGCATGGCCAACGCGGGACAGGACATTGTTTCCATGCGCCGTTGCTTGGGGCAAATGGGTGTGAGGGTTTCGGACATCAGCGCAGAGGGGCAACCACTCAGCATCCACAGTAACCTCGACGACCAGCCCGCAAAAGGAAGTGATGCATGGTTGATTCACGGCGTTGGCCCTCACGGTTTCACGCCTCCAATCAGCGTTCTACACGCTGGTAATTCTGGAACAGCCCTTCGGATTTTGATGGCGCTGTGTGCCCGCTTTGATGTCCCCGTTATGGTTGATGGTGATGCCTCGTTGCGTTCGAGAAATCATCAAACGATGGTCGATTCGCTCGTGGCCATGGGCGTGAGCGTCTCTCATGGGGCTGATGTTGAGGGCCTCCCACTTCTCGTTGAAGGGCCTTGGAAACCTCCCGCAGAACTCCGTCTTGACGTGTCGACGTCAAGCCAACCTACCACAGCATGGCTACTGGCCTCACCGGCATTGCCTAACGCCATGCGTCTTGTTGATGTGGGCGAAGGTGTTTCCTTGCGGCACAGCGGCTTGACCAAAGACCTCTGCGAGCAGTCAGGGGCTGCTCCTGGGCTTCACGACGGCCACGTGGCGCCTTGGACGCCTTCCATTGACACCGCCGTTGACATTCCTCGGGACGCTTCCATGCTCGCCTTTGCGTTTCTTGCAGCCCGAGTCACGGGTGGAATTATCGAGATTGATTCAATGCCAGACCCTGCGGATGCCATCGGGCATGAAGTCCTCCTTGACTTGGTTGAAGCGTTGGGTTTGAGCATCAACGAGGGTAAGATTTCAGCAACAACCTCTGCAGAATCGGTGGAGGTTGACCTGCGCCATGCCAATGACCTCATCACGCCCTTGGCAGCGTTATTAGCGCTTGGAAAAGGTGGACGCATCGTCGGCGCCAAGCATGCAGCGTTCAAGGAAACGGACCGTACCCACGGTACGGTAGCGTTGTTGGAGCAGTTTGGGCTGCGTTCGTCCTTCGAAGAGGGTGAGTTGGTGGTTGTGGGCGGACAACGCCTTCAGCAACCGAAGGGACTCGTTGAAACCTACGGAGATCACCGGATGCAAATGACAGCGTTGGTCCTGGCCATGGGGTGTACCAGTACGGTCCTCGTTGAGGGCTCAGATCTTCACGAGGTGGCCGACCCCGAGGGTGTGGACCGTTGGAAGGAAGCCGGCGTGGGCGTGAAAGCGGTGTTGCATCAACCGTGGTGAATCAACCGTGGCGACCAAAATGATGGTCGAGACTGTCAATGGAGATCCGTAGTGAGGTGGGTCGTCCGTGAACGCAGGCCCAAGGGTTCTGGATACGACGCATGTCATCCAGCAAGCGACGCATTTCAGGTAGGGACATCGATTCGTTGGCTTTCACCGCACCCCGACAGGCATTCATGAAGGCGATATGGTCTTTCTTGGCCTCCAACGTTTCAAGCGGACCCCCGTCAAGCGCAAGGTCTTGGAGTAAATCAAGAAGGAAAGGTTTCACTTCATCGCCACCAAGCAGTTGAGGTGAAGCCAGAAGGGTCCAGGCCTCGTCATTTTTGTTCATGTGAAAGCCGAGCTCATGCAGGCGTTCATGGTGAGCATCCACCAGCGCTGATTGTCGCGCATCGAGGTCCAACTTCAGTGGCTCAAGGCGTCGTTGAGGTTCCCATGCTTGCCCGCTGTGCCGTAAGCGTTCGTATCGAACACGCTCATGGAGTGCATGTTGGTCAATGAGGAGCAGTTCATCTTCGGCTTGAACCAAGATATAGGAATCAGCAAACTGAGCCAGCGGTTCCATGTGAGGCAGGTCATTGAGCACGCCTTCAAGGGGTGCTTCCTCGTTTGGACGAGCGGTGGTTCCGCTTCCTGCATGCCGATGGAGCGTTCGTTCGGCCGAAGACAAGGCCGCCGCCATTGGTGCATCCGGTAAATCAGGCAGCACTCGTTGACCAAGCGGGGAAGCAGAGACGGGGCGGTCTTTCTCTGGTTTTTCGAGTTCTTCTGCCTCATGGCCGACCAGATTGAGTTGTTTCCCTGCGGCAACCGCCCAGGCGGGGGGCGATGCTCGAGAGGGTTCCGTGGGCGTTTGAGGTGCGGCTGCCATGCCCGCAGCGGTGGCAAGCGAAGGCTGTGGAGTGGATTCAACTCCATTTGGCTTGAAGTAAGTTTCAACTGGCTTAATGTCCTGTCCGCTGGAAAGTCCTTGAAGACCGGGTATGCCGCCCGTCGCATCGGGTTCGGTAGGTACGGCTTCAAGCGTATGGGCAATCGCCCGTTCCAAACGCTCCAGGACGCGCCAAGAATGGCGCAATCGCACCTCGCGTTTGGTGGGGTGGACGTTGACATCAACCTCGCTTGGAGGACATTGGAGATTGACCACCGCCAACGGATGCCTTCCGTGCATCAGACGGGTTTTGTACCCTCTTCGAATGGCTTGAAGGAACGGGCCTGCGGCGACCGGGCGTTGATTGATGAGGACGTGAATGTCATCACCTTTCCCTCGGGTGATGTCCGGCGTGCTGATCCATCCACTCCATCGCTCTTCACCGGGCGCTTCTTCGTCCTCAGGAGGAAGTTGGAGTTCAACGAGATCGGTGGCTTGTGCTCCCATGATGTCGTAAAGACGGTCAAGCATGCTCTCGGTGGCCGGTACATTGAGGAGGCTCCGCCGCTCGGTTTTGAGATGAAAACTGCACCCTGGATGAGCCAATGCGTGGTCAACCACAACGTCGACAATTCGGGCTGTTTCGGTTTCTGGACGTCGCTGGAAGGCGAGCCGAGCGGGTGTGTTCTGAAAGAGATGCTCAACCGAAATCACGGTCCCGTTCGCCATGCCATAGGGTTGGACCTGAGATTTTACACCGTCTTCCATGATAATGCTCGCTCCTCGAGCATCGGCGGGTTTGCTCGCAATTTGGAGTTTTGAAACCATGCCGATACTGGCCAAGGCTTCTCCTCGAAAACCAAGCGACACGATGGAAGAGAGGTCGTCTTTCGTATTCAATTTGGAGGTCGCGTGCCGGTCGAGCGCCAACGAGAGGTCGTTTTCGTCAATTCCGCTTCCGTTGTCTTCAACAACCAGGCGGTCGAAACCTCCTCGCTCAACCGTGATCACGATCGAGGTCGAACCTGCATCGAGGCTGTTTTCAATCAATTCCTTGACCACCTGTGCTGGCCGTTCCACCACTTCGCCTGCAGCGATGAAGCCGATGGTCGCCTCGTCGAGTTGCCTGATTTTTTGAGGCTTCATGACCCATCCTCCAGATGTTGTTTCAGCGCGTAAAGCACATCCAGCGCTTGTCGGGGGCTGAGTTCGTCCACCTGCGTCTCACGCAGGCGCTGCAGCGTTTGTTCTTCTTGAGGCGGGCGAGCGTTTGCCACAGGTTCCGTCGTTTTCATTGCTGCAGCGGCAAAATAACCCATGAGGCTCGCTTGACCTGCATCTCTTGATTGTGGAGCTCCGTGCTCACCTGCCTTTGCTCCACCTGCTTGCTGTTCAAGAAACGCCAAGAGGTCGCTCGCACGTTCAACAACATTCCTCGGCAGACCCGCCAGTGCAGCGACTTGAACGCCGTAGGAATCATCGCACGGTCCGTCGGCAACGGTGTGAAGGAAACGCAGGCTCCCGTCCACCTGCGCCACTTGAACATGTACGTTACACAGGCCATCAACTTCGTTCTCAAGGCCAATCAATTGGTGATAATGGGTAGCAAAGAGGGTACGGGAGCCAAGGCGAACGCAGATGTCTTCGGTGACCGACCACGCAATCGAGAGGCCATCAAAGGTGGATGTTCCTCGACCGATTTCATCCAACAGGACCAACGAACGGGCTGTGGCTCGTTTCAAGATGTGAGCCACTTCGATCATTTCCATCATGAAGGTTGAACGCCCTCGCTTGAGGTCATCGCTCGCCCCAACCCGAGTGAAAATACGGTCGACGAGGCCGACTTTGGCATGATTGGCGGGGACGAAGCAACCTGACTGTGCGAGCACCGTAACGAGGGCGACGGTGCGTAAATAGGTCGATTTTCCACCCATGTTCGGCCCCGTTATGAGTAGGAAACTTCGCTGTTTATTCATGATGACATCATTGGGGACAAAGCCCGATTGGGACTCCAAAACCGGATGCCGGGCGCCTTCAAGCTTGATGATGTGTTTGTCGCTCATTTCAGGTTTGGTCCAACCCCGCTCCCTGCTCACCGAAGCGAAGCATTGGAGCACGTCAATCGAGGCAACTCGTCGTGCAATATCGGCGAGGATTGAAGCGTGATTGCCGCAGTAAGTCCGCAATTCAAGAAATCGCCTGTACTCGAGCTCTTTGAGTTTTGAATCAGCGGTGAGCAACAGGTCGTCTCGCTCAACCAACTCTTCGGTGGTGTAGCGTGATCCGTTGGTCAACTGCTGTTTTCGCCGCCAATCCTCCGGTACCTTATCGGCATGCGTTTGTGTAACCTCGATATACCAGCCGACCTGTCGATTGTTTTTCACCTTCAACGACGGAATAGAAAGTTCCTCACGGAGCTTCTTTTCGAGGTTCGTAAACCATGCTTTGCCTTCCGAGGTGACGGCTCGAAGACGGTCAACTTCCTCGTCTACACCCGCCCGAAGCAATCCTCCGTCTCGCAAACCAAGGGGAGCCTCTTGGTTGAGCGTGTCATGAATCGTCTTCCTCATGTCATCAAGTTGGTCCAATCCTTGGCTGAGGTGGTTCAGCAACGGGTCTTGGCTGTCCACGCACCACTGGGCCAAGCCCGGCATCCGCTCCAGCGCATGGGCGGTGGCGACCAAATCTCGGGCGTTGCTGCGTTGATAGGCCAGTTGTGTTGCCAAACGTTCCATGTCACGGATGCCTTTCAACGATGCCCGCATGCCGTCAAGTCGTCGTGCAGAACGGGACAAGGTTCCAACCGCTTGATGACGAGTCTGAATGGCCTCAATATCCGACAAAGGGTGAAGCACCCAGGTCTTCAACAGCCGCCTCCCCATCGCCGTACGGCATCGATTCAAGGTTGAGAGCAGGCTTCCATCGTATTCCCCTGCGAGCGTGGATGTTAATTCCAGATTCCTCAAGGTGGTTTGGTCCAGCAAGAGATGGCCCTGTTCCTCTACAAGCTCAACATCTTGGAGTGGAACATCCGCTCGAAGGTGAACCGTTGCCAAATAATCCGCAGCCAATCCCGTGGCAGAAATCGCCTGCGGTGCGTGGTCAAGGTCGAGGTGACCCAAATCCGCCACGTCGAGCATCGTCCGCAACCGCTCTTCACGTTTTGATTGACTGAGTTGGTGTTGGCTGATCATGGTGGCGTCAAGAAGCGGGAAAAGGGCAGCCAACTGCTCGTTTGCGGCGTCTTTTGGAGACACGACCAGTTCACTCGGTTGCCAACGGAGCAGGTCATCCTGAAGGCGTACAAATCGGTCAGGGCCATCGTGGGTGCACGCCCAAGCCTTTCCAGTCGAGGCATCGAGCACAGCGAGACCCAAGGTGTCAGGTCCTGTGACAACCGATGCCAGCAGCGACTGTTCGTCGCCCTCCAGAAGACCCTCCTCGTAGAGACTGCCCGGCGTGTACACTCGGGTGACCACCCGTTCGAGCAGTTTGGCGCCTGGCCTCAACTCCTCTTCCTGTTCGGCCACGGTCACTTTGTATCCCGCTCGAAGCATGGTGCGTAGATGTTCCTCGAGGCCGTGCCAGGGAAAGCCAGCCATCGGGATGGGTTCCTCGGCGTTTTTGTCGCGTGAGGTCAGCGATAATCCGAGCACCTCGGAAGCGACCTCTGCATCGTCGTGAAACAACTCGTAGAAGTCGCCCATTCGGAAGAAGAGGACGGTATCGGGATGATGTTCTTTGATGTCAAAGAACTGGTCCATCATCCCTCGTTTTGACATCGTTGCACACTCCATGGCTTACGCTGGGATACCTCAACAACGACGAGGGCACATGAAGGTTCTCAAGATGATGGCTTGGAACGCCTGATTTTGAAAGGAGGTGGATGAATTATGCAGTATACCGAAGCTGGTCGATGGCATACTTTGCCATGGTCGCAAGCATCACGCCGCCACCGAGCAAAAACAGGAGGTTGAGGAAACCCCGTCCACTTTCTATAGAACCGTTTGCTGTGATGTCAATGGACCATTGAATTGGATTTCCATCCTCGTTCACGCCGTGCACGTGCACGTGGTCTCCCTGGGCGCCGGCATCCGAAACGTCAACCGGTACAGGTCGGCTCAGTTGGTGGTGTTCGAGCACCCCCTGATGGTAGGTTGCAAGCGAGGTTGAGCCAATCGGTCCGATGAACCAAACGGTTCCATCCATATCGTTCACCACTTTTGCTGCAGGTGCATTGACGGAACTCACGCTCTGGTCAGAAGAGACGACCAGGCTTTCCACGGTTCCGCCAACGATGATGTCATCCCCGCCGTGGGCGAAGGAATGGAACAGGCCTGTACCAAACATCTGCACGTTTCGAAGCACTGGAGTCGAGGCATCTCCCGACCAGGTGATCCACCCCAAAACTGGGCGGGGTTGAGGTGTTGCAGGGCTTGAACCGTCGGCGCCGGAGGTGCTGATGTGTGTGCCAAGCGCCATCCACAGTCCTTCAGAGTGGTGTTCGACAGCGTGCCATTTGACACCGGAAGAGGTTGACATCGGTTCGGTAGGGGTCATGCCGGAAACACCACGAAAGGAGGCGTCCGCCCCTTCATGCGTCAGCAATATTCGTTGGGCGGTATCGCCTGTCGACTCCGCAACATCGTGAATGGAAAAAACATCGTCAATGGAGCTGTAATCGTAGGTCACCATCGTATTGCCTTTGAGTCCAATCAACTGATTTGGTGCCACTGAGTAGAGGATTTCTCCATCTGGCATGGTCTTGAGGAAGTTCACTTGCCCTCCAAGGTCGTTGGTTTCGGGACTGTATACCTGCATCACGGTGCTGTCCTCAACATGTTCGGTAAACATGTGATATCCTGCGTCAGGGGTGTACACGAGGGACGTGTAGGAGGTGTTGCTTTCGTGGTATTCGATGTCCACCACCAGCGCACCGTCAAGTTCCGTCGTGATGGGCGTGATTCTGTCGCCGACAAAATGCTCGGTAGCATCAATGGCAAAGGCACCGAAGACGACGAAGAGAGCGAACAAGGACAACGTAAGCCATTGATGTTCGGATTCCTCTTCGAGAAGCCGGCGCCACCCATCAGCCATGCATCGGGCTGGTGCGTCGGCCCCATGAAGACTTTGCTCAAACCGCCGAGAAACTTCCCTACGGGAAGATTCAATGCCCGTGCGGAGATATGATAAAGGGAGCATCGGTCGCAGGGATGCTTGGAGGCATACCTATGGCACGTAAACCCGCTGTGATGTACCGCCGCTTGAAAGGCCCAGCCTACACCCGCCGAAAGTACATCGGTGGTGTGCCCAACAACCGTATCCACCAGTACCACGTCGGAAACCGACGTGCTGCGGAGACGGGCCAGTTCCAAGTCGTGCTCGAACTGCGCGCCGACAACGATGTTCAGATTCGCCACACTGCCCTTGAAGCAGCTCGTGTCGTCTCCAACTCCACCATCCGTAAGGAAGCCGGCGCACAAGGCTACGCCCTCCGCGTCCACACCTTCCCCCACCACGTGCTTCGTGAAAACAAGCAAGCGACGGGTGCCGGTGCAGACCGTGTCTCCCAAGGCATGCGATGTGCGTTCGGAAAGAACGTCGGTACGGCCGCTCGTGTCAAGCGTGGCCAGCGTGTGATCTCCATTCAGGTCAACGCTCCTCACTACCTCACGGCCCGTGATGCACTCCGCAAGGCCAGCATGAAGTTCCCTACCCCGTGCACCATCCGCCTCATCCGTGGACACGAGCACCTCAAGGGTCTCATTTGAGCAACAGCACTGTGGCTGCGATTCCCGGTTTTGGCTGGGAATTGGCAGGTGAAACAAAATAGAACAGACGAGAGGATAGGTTGGGTGACGGAATGCGTGTTGCAGTTCTGAAGGAGGACAACTGTCAACCCAAGAAGTGCAACGATGAATGCCAGGTGTTTTGCCCCCCGGTACGGAACGGACAAGAATGCATTGTCATGGACGAACAAACCGGCAAGCCCCACATTTCCGAAAGCCTCTGCATTGGGTGCGGCATCTGCATCAACAAGTGCCCACATGACGCTCTCATCATTGAAAACCTCCCCAGTGAACTCGAAACGGACATGATTCACCGCTATTCCATGAACGGCTTTCGGCTGTTCCGCCTTCCCACGCCGTCCAAGGAGAGTGTGGTCGGTATTCTCGGTCCAAACGGCATGGGGAAATCAACGGCCATCAGCGCCCTCTCAGGCCGTATGACGCCAAATCTTGGTGATTGGCTGGACCAAGAGCCCGATTGGGAGAGCGTGATTGCTTCCCTCCCGAAAGGCGAACTTCGTGATTTTTTCATCGCCATTCAGAAAGGCAGCATTCGTGTCGCCCTCAAGCCGCAAAACGTGGATAAACTCCCCAAGCGCATCAAAGGAACCGTTCACGAACTTCTCAGTAAGGTGGACGAGCGAGGGTTGCTCGAGCAAACCACCCGTTCGTTGGGCATTGACCACCTGCTCCAGCGAACCGTTCAACAACTCTCTGGAGGAGAACTTCAGCGCATGGCGATCTGTGCAACCATCCTTCGGGACGTCGACGTCTATTTTTTCGACGAACCGTCGTCCTATCTTGATATTCACGAGCGAATGCGCATCGTACGAATCATTCAGGACCTTGCTGAAACCAAGCGCGTCATCGTCATTGAACACGATTTAGCCGTCTTGGACGTTCTGGCTGATTTGATTCACATCGTCTATGGGAAGAAAGGTGCCTTCGGCATTTTCACGCCTGCACGCTCAACCCGTCAGGCCATCAACACCTATCTTGATGGCTTTCTGCCGGAAGAAAACGTCCGTATTCGAGACAAACCCATCAAATTCTTGCGCCATCGGGATAGAACAGCGGAGATTGGGACTCCTGTCGTGAGTTGGGGGGGCCTGGAAAAAAGCCTTGGTGAGTTTAAACTTACATCAGGAGAAGGTGCTGTGCATCGCTCCGAGGTCGTCGGCGTCGTGGGTTCAAACGGAACGGGGAAATCAACGATGATCAAGATCCTCGCAGGAGAGCACGAATACGACGAAGGCTGGGTCACGGCGGATGCGACCATTTCGTACAAGCCTCAGCACATCGATGTTGACATCGACGGTTCGGTTCAGCTTTGGCTGGACAGCGAGCTGGGGCCACGATGGCGCAGCGGTGAATTCAACGTCAACGTCATCAAGGCGTTGGGAATTGACCAACTTCTCCCAAAACGAGTCAAGAAACTCTCGGGTGGTGAACGCCAGGCGGTCTCGATTGCGGTGTGTTTGGGCCGGGACGCTGATCTCTACCTGCTCGACGAACCGTCCGCTCACCTTGACGCCAACGCCCGCATGGAGGCAGCGAAAGCCATCCGCCGGACGATGGAAGCCAATGAAAAATCAGCCTTCGTCATTGACCACGACGTCTATTTCATCGATATCGTCTCCGATTCTTTGTTGGTTTTCGAGGGCGAAGGCGGCGTTGAAGGCCGAGCAACAGGACCTTACAACCTTCGTGAGGGCATGAACCGATTTTTGGCTGGCGTGGACGTCACCTTTCGACGAGACCACGATTCACGACGCCCTCGAATCAACAAGAACGAAAGTCGGAAGGACCGAGAACAACGAACCAGTGGTGACTACTATTCCTACGATGCGTGAACAGGTTTTCTGCATCCTCTCATTCAGGGAGGTCGTTCATTGCCAGTAGGCCTTCCCCCCCGTGGCGGTCCGCTCGGGCGAAGCCGTGGGCGCATCTCTGCGAGCGCCCTGACCACGTACTTGCGGTGCCCAAAGCAGTGGCTTTTTGCCTACCAAGTTGGGCTTCAAGGGCCAACGCGTCCCTCACAAATCCTTGGCGTTGTTCTGGAAGACACGCTGTGTGAATTGTTGATGATGCACCCTCCGGCCCTCAACGATCTTGATGCCCTCAAATCATGGGCCAATGCTCACCTTTCAAATTCAGCGCAGCGAGCCTACGATACGGGCAAGACGATGTGGGATGAAGTCCTGTGGAAATCCGACGAGCATGCCTGGGAAAGCGTTGAAACCTCGTCCTTAGAGCAACGACTTGCAGGTGGGTTGGCCCTCTTTTTCGAGGAGGTTGAGGCCTGCTATGCATCGAACGGCGGCCCTCACCTCGAGACCCGAAGAGCCGGCAAGCAGCCCTTTGCCGTACCCGAACCAGCCCACGGGACCGCACCTGTTTTTCCTTTACCCGACAAGGTGAGGGACATCGAAATGCGGGCATGGTCGCCCGCATCCCTGCCTGCTTGGTCGTCCTCTGGTTCTGCAATCACCTGGAACGAAGCGTGGGAGTGCGCTCGCCCTTGGTTCAAGGACCCTCGAGTCCATCAACCGCAGCGCCTCTATCATCCCGAGGGCTGGGCCTCGGGTGAATTGGACTTGGTTCTTCGTTGGGATGGTAGGATACGTATCGTCGACATAAAATCAGGCCGACCAGACTCTGCCTTCGCTTCTTCGCTTGAGCATCAACTTCGTTTTTACGCCTGGCTTTGGCATGAAACTCAGCAAGGTGAAGTGGTTCATGGCATGGAGGGTTGGTACCTCGATGGAGGCGTTCGCGTTCCGTATGAAACGCCCAAAAAGAGCGAAATGAACACCCTCTCCAAAACCTACCATGAACACCATGTCGCCATGCAAACCACAGCCAGCGGCGTCATGCCCTTTCCCGCCGAGCCTGAAACTGCCTGTGAAGGGGGTGCCGCAGGTTGCGGTTGGTGCTCCGTTGCACGATCCACTGACGGGTCGTGGACCGTGCCGGACCATCTTGCATGGGTGTCGAAGCTTCCCGAAGTCAGCATGCAAACACCCTATGCTGCCTTGGGCGATATCCAAGGACGCGTCAGCGTAAAAGGCCGATTGACGGGCGCGTGGGGGCCGATGCCCAACCACTTCTCAGAACCTGTTTTAGGGGCTGTTTTGGTGGTGGGTCAACAACACATCACCGTAGAAGAGAGCGAGCCTGGCGCCTTTGCCTCGCTTCATGAACACGTGGAAAAAGACATCATTTTGATGGACGCTCTTCCGGGCGTTTGGCGAGACCAACCGCGACTTTACGTCGATGCAAGCACCACGTTATCTCCGGCAGGTGAGATGAACGATGACGAAATCCCTCAATTGACTCGCCTCGGATTGCTGCGGACCCGGGCCAATGTCAAGGGCCATGTGGTATCCATTCGGCGTCGTTCTGGGGTGCGAGTGGATGGAAAACCATGGAGCATGCTCACGCTCATGCTGTGGGACGGTCACCACGTCGCAGAAGTTGCGGCCTTCGGTTCAAGTATCAATCAACGTCTCTTGGGTCTGCGTCCCGGAGACGGCGTGGCGATGACCGGCGTTGAAATCGGTTGGCGCTCAGGGATTTTGCAGCTTCGAATCGACAACCGAAAAACTCGATTGGAAACCTTCACCATATCGTGAACGAGGTTCATCGCACTCAGCCTTGAAAAAGAGTGGGCGCTCTGTTCCCTTCATGCCGGTCCACATGGCTGAGAAAGAGCGGGATACCGTGGGACCCTACAACCGAATGTCCGCAAGTCAAGCCAACACCTACGAGGCCTGCCCACGTCTGTGGTTTTACCAGAAAGTCTACCGGTTCAAGATGCCGCAAATCCCCGTGCTCTTTGTTGGACGAGCCGTTGAGGAAGCCATCTGCAGCGTGCTGCGTGAATCCCCCGGATTTGTTTCAGCGAATGCCAGCCCTCATGCACTTGGCTCGGGTCCTTACGACGAAGAGGGAAGACCACTGTCCAGCGATGAGTACGTTTGGCCTGCCATGGGCTTGATTCCGTTTTTTCCGAACGAACTTCCGCAATCGAAGTCCGACCTTGAGGCCTGGACCATGGCACGATGCAAGGTCCATCTTCCTCCTGCATTGGAACGCATGAGGCAGGAATGGGAAAAAGACGAGCGAAGAGCAGGCGACTGGGAGGAAGTGAACACCGCCTCCTGTTTGGCCATGGTGGAGAACGGGTTGAGGTTCCATCTCGATGAGGTGGAGCGATGCCATGGAGCCGATGGCGGACCAAACAAACATGCATGGAGAAACGGAGCCCGAGAAGCGTGGCCTTCGCCTGACGGTTTTCCTCACGAGCCTTTTGAGGGCGGCCACCCACTGAGGGGAAAAGGTTCGGTTTCTTGGACCGAAGCATGGGAACTCGCACGTCCTTGGTTTGTTGACCCGGGTGCGCCGTCCTTCACCATGAACGCCATTCACCCTGACCATTGGTTCCAAGGCGAATACGACCTCGTCTATCGGTGGACGGGAAAACCGGTCATCGTGGATTTGAAGGCGAGCATCGGAGCCAACGACCGATCGGGTGATTATGTTGAACAACTCAACATCTACGCCATGCTTTGGTACGTAACGCACCAACGACAGGAGGTCGTTGAGGGCCTCCAAATTTGGTATCTCGGCCATCCAAGCATCAAATCGATTGCCGTACCGTCCATTGAGGCCATGGAGGCCATTGAAGCCAAAATGGAGGGGTTGTGGAACGAGTTGAAGGCAACGCCCCCACTTCTTGAGGCGTGTCCACCCGAGCCTCGTGCGATGAGAGGCTTTGCCCCCGGTGGTGTGCCAACGGATGCTCCGAATGAATCTCGGTGCAAGCGGTGTGATTGGCGAGCCGTTTGTCCAGGTGGAGAAGGAACCGATGAGAAGCGACTTTCGTCATCGGTCCAACTTCCAGGGTTTAATCAACGTACGCCGCTAAAAGACATTGGGTTGCTCAATCCGCGTGCGACCGTGCGAGGAGAATTGTTCTCAGTGGGCTATGTAAAGGACAACATACCTCTCAAAATGACCCTTAAACAAGGGACCCACATGGCCCATATTCAAGTCATAGCTACTCAACAGTCCGATGGTAGCCCAACCGTGGCCGTCCCCGCCATGAAGGGAGCCAAGGTTCTTGTCAAGGACGCTGTGTTTACGGTAAACTGGAAGGGTGAAATCGTATTGAAAATGGACCCCTTTGCCCAACTCACAGCCGATGAAGACCCCGATGTTGAATCGTTTGACCTGTTTGACTACCAGGCCAAACAAAACGTCGGAGGGACCGTCGTCTATACCTATGAAAAGAGCGGTGTGGGAAAGAACGGAAAAGCCTGGTCACGAAAAGGCTTGATGCTGATGGACCACAGCGGAGCCTGCAAGATTGAAGGATGGGCCGATGATTGGAATCACCAATACGGTATGCTTGAAGTCGGTGATCTCGTCGTGGTGGCCAACGTAGGATTGGACGCATGGGCTTCGGAAGTACGATGCGACTACACCCGTCAATCTCGTCTTCAAATCATTGAGCGAGTTGACCGCTCAACCGCCTGAAGAAATGGTGGTAACCAGAAGTTCAACGCTCTGCTGAATGGGCGTAGCGTGAGGGAGAACCGTCCCTTCATAGCTCACAATCACCATCGACGGAAGAACTCCTGCCCGGTGAAGCGCTTCACGCACCGACGTGCCTGCCTCCACCTCGACGGTGGTGTCAACATCCCTGCCATGAAAGCGAACCTCCATGACATCCCGACCGAACATCATGCTTATGACGGTGGCGCAAGAGCCGAGGGCTGGAGCCGAGGTCGCATAGCCCGGTATTGCGGTGGATTCGAAATCCACTGTCCCTTGGACGCGGGGGTTCAAATCCCTCTCTCGGCGCTCTCAATCACATATAGAACGCATCATGAGAGGCGGTCATCTCCTTCACGAGGTCGTCTTTTTCAGAAGGGGCCATCGCCTCAAGACGCTCTCGGAGCCAATCGCCGCCGTTGGTGGGCACGGTCAAGCCATAGCCAAACCATCGCTCGAGATGTTCGATGATGCGTTGCGACCCCATGATGTCGCCACTGCTTCCGACCGTGGTTGAGATGACGCATGCAGAGTTGATGTTGTACAGCGGCCCCATCGAAGCCAGAAGGGCAGGCAGGCCGATGGCTCCAGAACGTGGCTGATCTCGGCGAACGTCCACACCCATGGCTTCCATGTCAATCCTGAAGGATGAAGAACTGGCGACCGCAAAGGTCTCTTTGTTCTCTGGCTTGTCAAACATCCCAGCCAGCACCAAAACGGTCGAGGTCTTTTGGCCTTCAAGGAAGGTCATCAATTCGGTGGCCAGCGCTGATTGTTGGCTCGGCTCAGTGGGTTGCGTCTTGCCGGTCAGTGTGATGAGTGGTGCCCCTTTCGAGGTCTGAATCTGCCGAAGGGAGAGGTGAGGTGGGGCGAGCAATCCATCTTCATCAAGATGGGCGTGAGGAGGAAGGCCTACGGGGTGCAGGCGTGCGATTTCAATGGAATCATGAAGTTCACTGACGGAGTCCACAGCGACTTTGCCAATGTTACCTACCCCTGGGAAGGCGACCAAGACCGTGGCTTGGGAAGGGAATGAGGTATGGCCGTTTCTCCACTCAACACGCATGGTCATGAAACGCCAAACCCGTCAACACGCGCTATAATGTTTGACATTCCCAACGTGATGATGGGGTCGTTTTGTGATGCTTTGGTGAGCGTCGGTCACTCTTCCTCAGCGTTCAGTTCAGCCTTCAATTTGTCAAGGTGAGGGAGCGTGGCGAGGTTGGCGGCCCATTCAGCATCTTCAACACCGTTCATTTTTCTCCGAAGGGCGGCTCTGTGGTCTTCCGGTGACCACTTGAGAGGAGCGGCTGCTTGTGCCCGTTCACCACAGGCTGGACAGGTTGTTTTGAGCGAAAACGCGCCGCATGTCAGGCACTGCTGCATTCGTTGCTTGGCCATGAACTCACTCTCGTTCTGCGGTCGCTTCGCCGCCTGCTGCCGTCATGTGGTTCACCACGGCCTGAGTCGCTTCTTCCCACATCGTCTCTGCGACCTTGAAATCGGGAGCACGAAGTTCAATTCGGTAGGATGGTGCGCCGTCATAGAAGCATTTGACATCGATCTCTTCGGTTTCGTTCGACAGAGCCTCTGCGGCTTCAAGCGCTGAACGAATGACGGATACACCGTCGGTGACGTTGATGGACAACGTCAACGTCCCTCGTACTTCAACGAAGGGGGGAATGATGTTTTCAACGGCGATTTCGATGAAGGCAGCCAGCCAATCACCCTCAAAGCCTGCGTTTTGCAGGGCATCTTCTTGCATGGCGGCTTCTTCAAACGCAGTGTACAGTCCACCAAAGGCTTCGGCCAGTTCGTGGGCTTGTTCAGCAACCTCTTCCTCACTCCAGCCAACCTTTTCTCCGAGAACTTTGAGCAGTTGTTGGGCACGCTGTTCGTTCTTCCACTCTTGTAGGCGGTCTCGACGGCGTTCCTCTGAGACCGATTTCAAGGACAGTTCGAGCGATGTTCCGTCCCGGCGAGTTCGCATCACTTTACAGATGACACGCTGCCCTTCACGGACGAAACCTCGAATGTTTTTGACCCAGCCTGAGGCGATTTCGCCAATGAAAATGAAACCCTCGATGCCCTGGTATTCATCCAGGTCAACATAGGCACCGTTTTGTTTGACATTTGTGATGGTGGCAACCACCAATTCGCCTTCTTCTGGGGTGGCGCCGTCTTGAGTTGACATGGAGGCTCAGCCTCCTCAATTCAATGCTTCAACAACGGTGCATCCGACAAGATCCGCCTTACCGCCAGCCGGCTTGGTCAAGGTGGCGCTGCAGACACCACAGGCAATGGCGGTGGTGGCGCGGGAGAAGATGATCGATTCGTTTCCGCAGTCGCGGCAACTTACTCGGAGAAAATGATTGGTCATGTGATGCACCTCAGCGGTCGATGAGTTCGAATTTCTTGGCACGCTTGCAAGGAGCGTAGTGAGCTTTACCGGTTTCAGTGCAGCGGTAGAGAATGTTGACTCGCTTGGTTGGTTTTTCTCGACCGTCGGGCTTTGGACGTGGGAAACCACGGTACCCAGCCATGACGCGGCGGAAGCGACGCTGACCCCATCGGAGCTCGGAGGCTCGCTTTTTCTTGACACGCTCAACCGTGTGGAGGGTGTGCTTGCCAGCAGACGGGCTGTAGCGCATAACTTGACGGGGTCGCTTCACCATGTGAACACCTAAGCGTTCAGCCCACAGAGGGGGGGTATTTATGCCCTCCGCCATGCGTTTTGAGGCAATCGGGCCACTGCGGTTCAATGCGTGGGATTCTCTATAAATCTCTGCGCCCAGCACCGTCCATGGAAGAAGCGACGCAAGCCTTCGTTTTCTTCTGGCTTGCAGGCCTTTTTGTTGTGACAGGAGCCATGTTGGCGTTTTTTTCGAAGCAATCCGGTCAACGTAAAGTTGGCCTTGGTATGGCCATCCTGGGCTTTGGTTCGCTCATGGCCACGCCATGGACCCTGTCGTTTTCGCCTTCGAGTGCCTTCGGCCATCTCCTGGGTAGCCTTGTGGGTCCCTCGGTCCTGTTGGCTGTGGGGCTCTATCAAATCGCCTTTTCTGGAAATGTTCCAGTTGGCCGTTTGAGTCAACGAGACCGCAACGTTGGCGTTGGCATGGTTCTGGTGGGGGTGTTGTGGCTCGAGGCCATGCACTGGTGGACCATCACGCCAACCTATCCGGATGAGGTGAACAAGTACTGGCTCATTTTTTGGCCGACGATGCTTCTGGGCGTGTTAGCGTGTTCAACGGGGGCCTACGCTGTGGTGGGCCTGGTAGGTGAGGAACGTCAACGAGAGCAACGGCTTGCCGTCCTCATCGCTACCTTTGCCATTGTTCTTCTCCTCCTCGGTTCATCCCTTGATGGGCCCAATGTTGACCACCAACAGTTCGCTAAGGAAATCTTGCTTGCAGCAGCGGACATGTTTGGAGCAATGGTCGGCACCGCTTTGGCCGTCTTGCTTTTTGCCGTTGTTTTGGCGTTCTACGAAACTCAGCAACCGCACCCAAAACGCTTGGACCCACCCACGCAGGACCAACTTGACCAAGCCAGTTCAATCATCGCTAACCATGTAGGGGGTGGCCATGAAGATGAGTGAATCATCACCTCTGAGGTCCTTTGCACGTCTGGGAAGTTTCGCTCTCCTTCCAGCCTTGGTTGTCTTGTTGTTGGTGTGGTGGCTTTCGGACGGTGCGAGTGAGGGTGCGCTGATCCGGTTTGCAAACGCACTTCTCACGTCGTTCACGTTTGTTTCTTTCCTTCTTTTACTCACGCTCTTCGTGTACGGGGACGCTCGTAAACGTCCACTTGCGCCGTTGGTCGGGATGTTCCTGAGCGTACTTCTCGGCGCTGGATTAACCGTATTCTTCCTCTCTCAGGGGGAGTTGCTCATGGAAGACAACGGCTCGGTACGGGCCCAGGCGCTATCAAACTTGATACGGTTTGGAACGACCATCATCGGTCTGGGTTTGGCCACCCTTGTCGTTGCAGGTACGCTGTTTGCCAGTTTGATGAACAGCCCGCCTCGTAGGATTCAATTCGAAGAGGAGTGAACCACTGCAAAACGTCTGCCGTTGCTTTCATAAGGGGGTGGTCGGTGGCCAAGTCGTTCGGGTGAGCGCATGTCCAAAGGTACACCGTCCATGGGTAAGCGTCAGAAGACCACGCACATTCGATGCCGCCGATGCGGACGCAACGCCTATCACAAGCAGAAAAAGGTCTGCTCGTCCTGTGGTTATGGCGAATCCTCAAGGATCCGAAAATACAACTGGTCCAAGAAAACTCACCGCCCTAAGGCGTGAACTTTTCTCATCGCAACGATAAGAAGCAACCTCAGATTAGTGCAAACGAGGCGAACGCATGTGCGGCATTCTTGGCATCGTTGGTCAGCAAGGTGCTCACGTCAACCAGTTGTTGTATGACGGCCTTACCGTGCTCCAGCATCGTGGTCAAGATGCAGCGGGCATCTTGACGGATACCGAGGGTCAATTCCGTCTCCGCAAAGCCAACGGTTTGGTAGCTGATGTGTTCTTCAAGCGACACATGCTTCGCCTTGAGGGCAATGTCGGCATCGGGCATGTTCGCTACCCCACGGCAGGGTCGTCGTCTCGAGCAGAGGCTCAACCCTTCTATGTCAACTCACCTTACGGTATTGCCTTGGCCCACAACGGCAACCTCACCAACGCCGATGAACTGGCCGTACATCTCCGAGACGAATGCATGCGCCATATCAACACCACGAGCGACTCGGAATTGCTCTTGAACGCTCTTGCTGTTGAACTCGGTGAACGCTCTTCTTCGCTTCGAATCAAGGGCGACCCCCACATCAACATCGAAACCATCTTCGGAGCCATCACCGCCGTCAACGAGCGTGTTCGTGGAGGCTATGCCTGTGTGTCCGTCATTTCGGGCTACGGTTTGCTCGCCTTCCGAGACCCTAACGGCATTCGGCCACTGATTTACGGTAAGCGAGAAGCAAGCGGAACGACGGAATACATCGTCGCCAGTGAAAGCGTGGCCATCACGGCCCTCGGTTTTGAAATTGTCAGGGACATTGCGCCCGGCGAGGCGATTTTCATCAGTGCATCGGGCCATCTTTTCACCCGACAATGCTCACCTCCAGCGAGTTACTCACCATGCATCTTCGAACACGTCTACTTCGCCCGGCCCGATTCGGTCATTGACGGCATGTCGGTTTACCAGTCGCGTCTCAATCAAGGCCAGCGCCTCGCTGAGCGTTTGCTTGAATCCTGGCCAGAACACGACATCGATGTCGTGATTCCAATTCCGGATTCTGGACGCATTGCCGCCTTGCAGATGGCCAAGGCTTTGAATCTCCCTTATCGTGAAGGATTTGTGAAAAATCGCTACGTTGGCCGCACGTTCATCATGCCCGGCCAAGCCCTGCGAGAAAAGTCGGTTCGACGGAAACTGAACGCCATTGAGCATGAATTCAGCGGGAAAAATGTGCTTCTCGTTGACGACTCCATCGTTCGGGGCACCACGAGCGCGCAAATCATCGAGATGGCAAGGGATGTCGGCGCCGCTAAAGTCTACTTCGCATCAGCCGCACCCCCCGTTCGTCATCCAAATGTCTACGGGATTGACATGCCTGCTGTCGACGAATTCATCGCCAACGGTCGGACCGTTGAGGAGATCAACGACACCATCGGCAGCGACCGTTTGTTTTACCAGACCCTCGAAGATTTGATTGAGGTCACCAAACAACCCACCTCTACCGTATCATCGTTTGATTCAAGTTGTTTCAACGGCGAATACATCACCGGCGATATTGATTCAGGGTATTTGCAAAAACTGGAAGATGCTCGCAACGACGCTGCCAAGGGGCGCGTCCATGCAGATGATGCCGTCATCGACCTGCACAACGATGATGCGTCCTGATGCAGAGGAACACGAGAAGCGAGTGCTTTTGAACTGCTTCTCCAACCTGCAGACATGGTCTTGACCCACCATGTGCTTTCGTTGGCCAAGCCAGAACACACGGTGCAGCATCTCTCTCTTGAGGAGGGAGAGGAACTTCTTGCTTGGGCAGAGAAGAATCGCACCTTCTCAATCGCCCGAATGGATGGGACTGGACTGGTGCCGGTAGCCACCGTAGCCATCGACCACAATGTGAGTTTCTTGATGTTTCATCGCACCCATCTCGTCGTCGGTGATGACCTTGGCCATCTCTTTTTTTACGACCACAAAGGCGTACTTCTCGAAACCCAAGACGTCGACGGGGGGGTTCAATCATGCCAAGCCATGGGTCTGAAATTGGTGGTTCTGAGCGGCATGGGTCACCTTCAATTGCACCAATTTGAACGTCCATCGGTCAACCTCTCTGAACGATTTGGTTTAGGCGACCTTCTTCACTTTGCAGCATCATCCAGTGAAATTTTCATCGCAGAGCAGAGCGGCCTGGTGCTCTCGCTTGACGAAGCGTCAATTCGATGGCGTCGGCCTCAACGCGGAGACCATGGCGAGCGAATTACCCACCTCGGGCTGACGAAAGGTGGGGCGATGTTCCTCAGCCGAGAAGGTCACGCTCTGGTTGCTGGGGACGAAGAGGCCATTGAGTTTGAACTCTGGAGGGACGGGGCACTGGTACTTCGCTCGGAGCAACGTATGCGTTTACTTACTTCCTCTCCTGCAACGCTGGGGGCCGTGCTTGGGTTTGACGATGGCACGGTTCAACTGCTCCAAGAAAACGGCCATGCCGAGGTGGCCCTCACCACCAAGCATCCAATTTTTTCATGTTTTGAGCACCGTTCAAGCGTCATTGCCAGCTCGTGGTTTTACATTCACGGGCTCACCGATGGCGAGGAGTGGAAGGTCGAGCATCAGGGCATGGCACAGATGCTGTGCTGCCATTCCGCTCGAAACCTCGTGTTGTTTGCAGGCGACGACCAAAACGACTACACCGACCCAGAACCGATTGGCTGCATTGATCTCAACAGCCCCCTTGTCGAAACCGATGCTGCCGAGCTTTCTCTCTGGTTCCAATCCACTCGTGCTGCTGAAGCATTGACGGCAGAAGATCTCTACGAGAACGACGGTGAGGATGTGTTGGCTCATCTTACGGAAGAAGAACGTGCTTCGTACGGGGCCGCCCCCTCATCCGAACACCCTGCTGCTTCCTTGTTGGCGGCGATGGGGACGGCCAACCCATCCTCCTCGGAGGATATGACCGTGCTTGATGAAGAAGGGTTGATGGAGGCACTCAACAGCACCGAGGAACTCAGTATGGAAGATACGGGCGAACTTCTTGATGCGCTTTCAGCGTCTGTTGACGAAGTGATTGCACCAAGGGCCGTGGCAGGTGATGACCAACGCCAACATGCAGAAGAGGACGGTACCTGCGTGGTGTTGCTTGACGGGCGTGGCTCATACGACCCTCACGACCAAATTTCGCGCTGGTCCTGGCACGACGAGCGGGGGCAAGAATTGTCTGAAACACCTCAACTCAAACTCAAACTCCCCGTAGGACGGCACCGGTTTGAATTGCGCGTGGTTGACCGCCAAGGCTCGTGGACCACCGATTCCCTTGTGGTGCATGTGATTGATGGCTCAACCTCATGAAGGAGTCCGCCCTCAGTCGGTCATGGCTCTGACCGAACCATGGATTGAACACTTTTTCGTCGGCCCCCTCCAGATGCGGTGCTCCGTGGTCACCGACCGAGCCAACGGCGACACCATCATCGTCGACGGGGGAGATGAACCCCAGCGCCTTATTGACTGGATTGACCGTTTTGAGGGGCCGGGCCCTAATTGGACGACGGGCCCCGAAAACAGAGCGATGGCTGAAGAACAAAACCTCCCACAACGGCGGGTGGTGGCGCTCGTGAACACCCATGCGCATTTTGACCACAGCGGCTTTATTCCAATCTTGCGAGAACACTACGATGTTGACTGGTACCTTCACCCGGACGATACCTTCCTCCAAACACTCGCCCAGGCCTCGGGCCGCCGCTATGGCCTTCATCTTCCCGAACCGGCTGTTGCCGATAAACCGCTGGCCGCCAAGGAAACGTACGCCTTTGGAAGCATTCAACTTCAGGTGCTCCACACGCCCGGTCATACCCTCGGCGGATGTTGCTTGCTTCTTCCAGTCGAAGATGGCCCCGACCATGTTTTTGTCGGTGATACCCTGTTTGCCGGATCCGTTGGTCGAACCGATATTGCAAACTCAGGAGGCGACTTCGATCTGCTTGCCACGTCCATTCACACCCAATTGTGGCCGCTCGATGAAACCACCATCGTTCATCCCGGACACGGACCGTTAACCACCATTGGCCACGAGAAACGAACCAATCCGTTTGTAGGTGAACCGGCAGGTGAAGGCGGTACCTACGGGTTTGGAAAGTACGCTTGATTATCCCATCATGCCTTTGAGGCTTTCATGAAGGACAGGAAGAGCGTCTTCCCAGGTAGCGACAATGCCGTAGTCGGCGTGCTGGAAAATGGGTGCATCGGCGTCTTTGTTGATGGCCACGATGTATTTTGATGAGCGCATTCCAGCAAGGTGCTGAATGGCGCCAGAGATGCCCACCGCAATGTAGAGGTTGGGGTTCACCGTCTTACCCGTCTGACCAACCTGCATTGAGTGAGGAATGGCTTCCCATGTGTCGACAGCGGCACGAGAAGCACCGACGGCGGCACCGATCGTATCGGCAATGGCTTCCAGGTGGGAGAAGTTGTCGGGTGAGCCCATACCTCGGCCACCTGAAATGATGATGTTGGCTTCAGCGACATCCAAACGGGCTGAGGCGCGAGCCATGAATTCCTGAACAGAGGTTGCAACGTTGCCGTCGGTGTCGAGTACACCCACATCCGAGGCGCCACCTTGAGCAGCCGGGAAGATGTTGGAACGAACTGAAATTGCAACGGGGCCGGTGGCTGAGACGGTTTGCATGGCTTTTCCGCTGTAAACCGGGGACGTGATGTTGCTGCCTTCGATGGCGATGGCGTCTTGTACCACCGAGATGCTGCGTCGTGCAGCCAAGCGAGCGGCGAGGTCCTTGGATTGCGGGCTGGCGCCGGTGATGATGGTGCCGTGAGGAATCACGGCATCCAGAGCAGCCGCCCAACCGCTTGCGTCGTAGTGAGCAAAGGCAGCGGACTTTGCGGCGATGATGTTTCCTGCTCCCATGCCTGCGGCACCGTCGGCCTGTGCAGCATCGGTGCACGGGACAACGAGGGTTGGTTCACCCCCAAAGGTGAGTGCAGCACTGACCAGTTCGGCGGTGCTGGGGTGGACGGCGTTGTTGCTCATTTCTGCGATAACGATGGTCTGTGTCATGTGTTCACCTCATAGGATGTTGGCTTCGTCTCGAAGCAACTGTGCGACTTCGGCTGCCGCCGCTCCTCCCTCGTAGCTCTTTCCTGCGGGCTTGGCGGGTGGGAGCGAGTGGGAGAGAATGGAAACTGTGGAAGAAGGAGCCTCTATAGAACGAACATCAACGCTGGCTTTCTTTGCTTGCATGATGCCCTTGACGTTGGGCTTTCTGACCTTGAAATCGCCTTTGTCGCACGACACGACGGCAGGAAGCGGAACGCTCACCTTAGCATTCCCACCACCGCTTGGCATGGTGACGGACAATCCGCCGTCGAAGGCTGCACCGATGATGTTGGACACCGAAGCCCAACCCATTCGCTCTGCCACCCCGGGGCCGGTCGAGCCAGCACCCGTGTCGGCAGCGGATTTGCCGCAGTAAACCACTTCGCCGTTGAGTTCGCTAACGGCTTGAGCAATCATGGATTGCAATGCATTTGAGTCCATCTCACCTTCAGCATCAATGCGTACGATGTGGTCCACGCCGATGGCTTTGGCGTCCTTCAGGATCTTCTCAGCACCTGCGCCGCCCACCGTCAAGGCCGTGACTTCACCACCAGCGGCTTCACGATGCTTGAGTGCTGTTTCAACGGCAAACTCATCGTAGGGGCTCATGACCATTTTGACCGAAGAGAGGTCAACTCGGTCGCCGCTGACGACAATCTTGGCGTTGGTGTCTGGAACTTGCTTGACGAGGACGATGATGTTCGGCATGTGAGGCGACTCCATTTGACACTCAAACCCACCGGTGTTCAATTCATGAACCTTGCCACCTCACCACATCACGATGCTGGCCGATGGAGGTTTCCGAAGGCACAGGTTATGATTATGAACCGTCCCACCAGCGGACAACATCCATGTCCCCGCCGAAGAAAGTTGATGTTGACCCTGACGAGCAGATTGTCCTTCGAGAATGGAGGGAATTGATTGAAGAGCACTACGCTGATGACCTCAAGCGTTTGGAGGGAATGGAGGACAGTGTCTGTGGTTTTTATGTGGAGCATGCCCTGATGGACAAGAAGCCAACGCTTCGACGATTTTTCCATGAAAAAACCACCAGGGCGCTCGAGTTGGGAAACCGCATCATGCGTGAACAATTTGACAATCACAATCTCGTCACACGGCCCGTTCTCCGCGTTGTTGGCTTGTCGGAGAATTACCTGAACCGTGTGGATGAGTTGCGGATGCGGGACCGTAACGATTTGGTTTCGCTCGATGTGAAAATCAACGATGTTTCTCAGCCCTACGGATGGTTAAAATTGGCCGTCTACGAGTGCATGGATTGTGAAGATACCGTCCGCATGCCTCAGCGCAGGGCACGCGAACGTGAACGTCCTGCGATGTGCCGCACATGTGTCGCCAAGGCCCTTGAACTGGTCAAGGCTGAAGACATCCCGTGGAGCATGTTCAACCCCGGTCCCTTTTTCCGTCTTCTCGTCGAGGAATGCAAGTACGAAGACGTGCAAGATATCAGCATGAGCCAAATCACCTACAACAGCGAGCATCATCTCATTAATTGCACCACCAGGAACCAAATTATCGGGACCGTGACCGATGATTTGGTCGATCAGTTGCGCGGCTCAGAATACAAACGCATCAACGGCATTTTACGGGTCCAACCGGTCCCCGACCGAAACTTCGCCAAGGACACTCGACGCTTGTTGTCCATTGACATCTTGAGCGTAGAGGACTTGCACATCGAGGAATGAACTCATTTTTTCATCAGTTCAGAAACCTCGTTCAGCGTCGTTGGATGTGCCGTGAAATGGGCAGCCAGCCCTTCAAGGCCTTTGGCTAAGCCGTCAGCCACCCCCATTTTTGCATCAAAGGGGTGAAGTGTGCCGTCCATGATGGCGTTTCTAAACTCATCCAAACTCGTCCAGGTGCTGGGCTCCCCAAACTTCGGATTGGGTGTCACATGGATGGCACCGCACTCTGGAAGTACGATGTGCTCGGCGAGCTCGTACACCGGCGATTGGGGGTCATCGGGTGAAATGTAGGCCTTCTTCATCTTCTTTCGAATCTCTTCACCCGTGTCGTGGAGCAAGAGGGCACCGTTTGGGTCCGATTTGGACATTTTATGGTCGAAGGATTCCATCCTGGCTCCGGAGGCTTTGAGGGACGAAATGATGGAGGTATGGAGGCATGTCGCCTTCTGCCATCCGTATTTGGAGGCAACGTCCCGCATGAACATGTGGGCTTTGCGTTGGTCCATGCCACCGATGGCGATGTCAATGTCCATCTCGAAAATGTCCGCTGCCTGCATGGCCGGATAGTAGAATTTCGAGAGGTCATGGTCCGATGATGCTTCGTCTCGTCCCATGATGGTGAACGTCTTTCTCACCATGGCGAGCGTTGCCCCCTTGGAACAACGCAGCACCCTCGCCCAGTAATCGCTGGATTCCATGAGTTCCGAAGCCCACTTGAATTGCAATTCACCAGGGCCTGTTCCTTCTGGGGGGTGATTGAGCAGTGCTCTGAACGCCTCCTGCATGTAAACAGCCGTTGTTTGAATGGCCTCCATGTCGCCGTTGAATTTGTCGTTCACCCAGGCGTGCCAATCGGCAAGGAAGATCATGACGTTGGCGTTGGCATCGAGCATCCGGCGCAATTGCAAGGCCAACACCTTCCATCCGATGTGGGCCTTTCCACTCGGCTCAAATCCAACATAACATCGCAATACTCCGTCCCCACCGTGGGATGTTCCGCTGTGAAGGACTTGGATAAGATGCTCAACACCCACGACTTCCTCAACGTTGCCGACCATGAGGTGAAGTCGCTGTTTTGCTTCTTCGGACAAGGCTGAATAACCATCTTTTGATTCGAGCAAGGCAGGAATGTCTTGCGTGCTGGCCATCTCATCGCCTCAAAACAACTTGTCGAGTTTTTTCACCTGGGTTTCAGACGGCGGGGTGCCTGCTTCAATCATGTCTTCGAGCATGGCAATCAATTCGTTGGCTTGGTCGATGGTGGCTTGGTCGAGGTTCTTCATGAGTTCCATGGATTTGTGAGCCATCTTGATGGCGGACTTTGCCTTGGAGAATTTCTTGGCCTCTTCCTTGGCTTTGTCGCCACGCTGTTTAGCAGTGTAGCCCGTTGCCTCGTCGAGGAAACCGGACCAACGCTTCCGTGATTCCATCGCCTTTTCCCGACCGTCATCGCTGTCGAGGAAATTTGCAAGGTCTCCACCTTTGAGTTGAACCACGTCCACGGCCAGCTTCCCAGCGTCATCATAGGAACCGGTCACGCTGACGAGGAGGCCGTATGAACCAGAAAATACGCCGTCGGCGTCCACGTTGATGTTTTCAAAATACGACGTTGCCAACTTGGCAAGGCCAGCGTTTCCGCCCATTGACTTAATCAAGCCACGCTTGACTGCAAATCGCTCCATGCAACACGCAACGGTCAGCGTCTCATAAGCCCACCGTCCGAACGGTTTGATTGAGCGCCATCAATGCGAGATGTTTTCATGCAAGGGAGGGTCCCCCGACCATGGCAAGGCTGAGGTTGGTGGCGTTCGGCCTTGTCCTCATCATGCTGGCGCCCTTGGCATCTGGCGACGTCATCAGTCGGGTTCAACTCGAAGATGCAGGTGTGCTCGGTGAAACCGATCTGGGTATTGTGGTCGGAGCGGTCTCACCCGACGGTCAAGACATCTTGATCGGTGGTCTCAACGGGTATGCTCGCCTCCTCTCTGCGGATGACGCAGGCAACAGGGCCTTGGATGTCGAATTGGTCACCAACCGAAACTCAACGATTCAGGACATAGCGTGGCACCCTCGAGGGAACACCGCGCTGCTTGTTGGTGATGACGGCATGGCCATGCGCTATGACACCTACGACCACAGCATCACCTACGTGAACGGTACCTTTACTGTCCTCGGCCACGACTTGACCTCGGTGGTTTGGCGACCCGCTGGTGATTTCGCCTACGTGGCTTCCTCGGAAGGAAAGGTCTGGAAGTTCGCCGAGCACACGGGTTTCGAACCGATTGAAAATTCAGGACAAAGTCACGTCACAGATTTGGCATGTCATCGAAACTACAACGTTTGCTTCATGACCACGATTGAGGAAGGGATTGCGGTCATTGACGAAGGTCATGCCATGGCTTGGTTGACCCAGACGGCTGCGCAGACGTGGGTTGGCGTGGACTGCGCAAGTTCCATCCTCAACGAGTGCGTCGGTTTCGCAAGTGGACTGACCAGCAAAGTCATTCGAATCAACACGCTTGATGCTCGCCAATCCACTGTTGAACAAGCCATTCCCATCGGCCTTCCTTCTGGCGATTACATCGACGTAACGCGAGGCCATGACGGAACGAGTTTGGTTCATCTTGCTCCCCTTGGCCTCATCAGGCATGCACCGATGACGGGGGAAGCGTTCAGCGTCCTTCTTCCTGAAGATGCGGCTGTGTGGGACGAAGTCATCGCAGGGCGCACCCTTGCGGTGGTTTGGGAGACCAGCCATCATAACGGCTTCATTATCACCGGTTTTGGCAACATCGTTGCATTTTCACCGGCCGTTGAAGAGGTGGAGATGAACATCATGGATGTCTTGGTGATGGGAGCGGTGGCCATATCGGTCCCTGGCGTTATCCTCGGACTCATTTACATGAACAGTCCGTGGCTCCAGCGAAAGTACAAGGAATTCCGCTTTGGAAAGAAATGAATTGTTGCTTTCTATCATGCGCGGGGACATGTTGATGAAGCACCCGCGTGGCAGGTCAAATGAGGGTGCCACATGGAGCCGTTCGAAGGACTGGATTTTTACGACGTTGAAAGCCTCTTGACCGAAGAAGAAATCATGGTCAGAGATATGGTTCGAGAATGGGTTGACGAAGCCGTTATCCCGAAGATAGAGCAAGCTTGTGAAGAAGGTGTTTTCCTCGACGAGTGGCGTGTCGCACTTGGTGAAATGGGCGTCCTCGGTGCTCCGCTGAAGGGATACGGTTGCCCTGGCCTCTCGTATGTGGCCTACGGATTGATCTGTCAGGAACTTGAACGGGGCGATAGCGGATTGCGCTCCTTCGCTTCCGTCCAGGGCTCCCTGGCCATGTACCCTATCTGGGATTTCGGAACGGAAGAGCAGAAGGAGAAGTACCTTCCAAAGATGGCCTCCGGTGAATGGATTGGCTGCTTTGGGCTCACTGAGCCCGATTACGGTTCAAACCCAGGCGATATGGTGACGAAAGCCGAAGACAAAGGCGACCACTACCTCTTGAACGGGGCAAAAATGTGGATCACCAACGGTACGATCGCCGACCTTGCGGTCGTTTGGGCCAAACTCGACGGCGTGATTCGTGGTTTCATCGTTGAGAAAGGAGACGAAGGATTCTCTGCGCCCGAAATGAAGGGTAAGCACTCGCTCAAAGCCAGCGTGACCAGCGAATTGGTGTTCCAAGACTGCAAGATTCCAAAGGACCGAATGCTCCCAGGTGTGAAAGGCCTCCGAGGGCCGTTTTCCTGCTTGAATAACGCCCGATATGGCATTTCATGGGGTGCGTTGGGCTCTGCCATGGCGTGTTTCCACAGCGCCAAAACCTACGCTCTGTCTCGCATCCAATTCGACCACCCCATCGCCTCGTACCAACTGGTTCAGAACAAGTTGGCCTGGATGCTGCGTGAAATTACCAAAGGACAACTGCTGGCCTACCACCTGGGCAAGAAGAAAGACGATGGCTCGTGGTTCCCCGAACAAATTTCTCTCGCCAAGATGAACAACGTGGACATTGCGCTCGAGATCGCTCGGGTCGCCCGAGACATTCACGGTGCCAACGGTATTCTCGACGAATACCCTATCATGCGCCACATGGCCAACCTTGAGTCAGTGAAAACTTACGAAGGCACCCACGACATTCACAACCTCATCCTTGGACGCTACATCACCGGCATCCAAGCCTTCACCCGAAATGCTTGAATTGCACTTGCCCGTTTAAACGGCGGAGAAGTGCGTTTACAAAATCAAACACTAGGCAAGAGGCCAACACGGGCCAATCCTGCCCAAATTGGGTCGAGGAAGGCGGGCAAGAAGCGGTGTCGCAAGTAGACGGCAGCGGCCAGCGAAATCTTCTGCACTTTGTTGAGTTTGACACGTTTGGTGAACACGTCGCCCTGTTGCTTCTCGATTTGACGGAGAATCTTGTCGTAGAAAGCGATCATGGCGGCAGGGGAGTACCGAGTTCGTCGAGGCAACAAAGGCAGAAGGGCCCGGGCTTCTTCGAGGTAGGTGCGAGCACGAGCGGCATAGTGACGACAATACGGCTCCCAGTGCTTGTTGAGGACGATTTTGCCGTCGAGTTCTTGCTCGGTCATTCCGTTGCGCTCAAGTTCATCGAGTGGGAGGTAGACACGGTCACGCTGAATGTCTTCACCAACATCTCGCAGAACGTTCGTCAACTGCATGAAGATGCCCCAGGACTCAGCATACTTGCGTGCCATGGGGTTGTCATAGCCATACACCTCAATGCACATCAGGCCAACGACGGAAGCTACACGGTAGCAGTAAACATAGAGCTCGTCAAAGGTACGGTAGCGGTTGTTGTAGAGGTCGTCTTCCATGCCCGAGATGAGGTCGTCAAAGACTTCTCTGGGGATGTTGTAGCGCTGAACGGTGTCTTTGAGGGCAAGGAATACGGGGTCGGTTGAGTGAACATCTCCATAGCACGTGGAGAGTTTCTTGCGGAAGAAGAAAAGTTGGGTGATTTTGTTGAGGTAGGCCTCTTCATCGAGAATGGTCCCTTGGTCTTGGAGCGATTCCAGTTGATTTCGATAGGCGGTGGCTTCAGGGTCCATCTCGCCTTTGCTGCCGGGGAACCGGTCGGCCCAGTCGCCGTCAGCAATATCATCTGCACGTCGGCAAAAGGCGTAGATGGCGCACATGGCCAAACGCTGTTCATCAGGGAGGTACTTGAACGAATGATAGAAGTTACCCGCTTCTCGCATGGTCAATTCCTCGCAGTATCGATAAGCGAGTTTGTGAAGTTCTGCAGGTGGCTTCTCCGACCAGATCGGGGCATCAAGGTGGGCGAAGGGGTCAACCAGTTCGTTGGTTTCGCCAACAATGCCGATGAACGATGCACCTTCACGGAGTGCTTCCATGGCGGTGACGCTTACGGCCTTCACCGCATCTCTTGCAAGGGTCACACCCGCTCGGAGCCGGTCAAGGGTGGTTGGCGAGCGAGTTTCTGTCTCGCCTTCCCGACTTGATGCGCTTCCCTTGAGGGGGAACAACAAGTCGAGTGGTTTCCGGCGTTCCAGCATCCTAACCGTTCCGCCCTTGCGTCCCTTGTTTATCAGTCCTCGCCTTGTAAGCAGGAAAAATGTGCGAAGTCCAAAATCATGTAAGTGTAAACTTACAAGATAAACTAAATTCTATAGAAAAATCACTTGTCCTTGTTCTTTTCCAAAAGACGTTTCACACCACCCGGGATGAGCAGCGCTCTGAACAATTTCCGGGCATATGATTTCATCTCGTCGCGAGTAACCTTAATTCGTTCATCGGAATTGAGGATGTTTCCCTCTCGTAGCAGCGTGACCGTACGTTGCCCAACCAAGACGGGCAGCATGCACGATGCCTTGAGCCTAAATTGAGTTTCTGGAATCATTTTGATGTACTCAGTCGCAGCCTCCAAATGTTCGTTGGTCAAATCAAGTAGGCGGTCGTAAAGGGGCCTGAAGGCGTCGATGTTTCCGTCGTCGAGCAAGTCTTCTGGTTCAAGGCCAACGCTTTGCAACGACGAGTTCGGGATGTAGCATCGTCCAAACCGGAGATCTTCTGGTATGTCGCGAAGGATGTTAATCATCTGCAACGCCTTGCCAAATCTGATGCCTCGCTCCATGAACAAGGCTTCCTCTTCGGGTGGCAAGGTCATCAGGTGAGCCAGCGACATCTTCGTCCAGAACACCCCTACGCATCCAGCCACACGAAACGTGTAATCATCCAGTTCCTCTTCGTTATTGAGGGCAGATACATTGCCTCCTTCGTTGGCGGGTCCGAACCGTTCGAGGTCAAGTGCTTGGCCGCTAACGATAATTTCAAGGCATTCCAACATCCGTTTCTGATCTTCGCTATCGTAGCCTTGAAGCCCCTCAACTACGTCTCCTACGTTTCGAAGAAGTTCTGCTTCGTGCTCGTTTGTTTGCACCTCGGCAAGGTCGCTAAAATCTGGAAGGTTGGTGCTCCGACCTTGAACCACATCGTTGTAGTCTTTGAGGTACTTGAGCAAGACACTTGTTTCCCCGATCTTTGAATCGGCAATCGTATCTGCGACCCTGGCCAAAAGGTACAACAGGCCAATTTGCCCTCGGGTCTTCTTTGGGAGATACTTGAGCGTGGGATAGAAGGAGCGGGAGGTTGTTTCGAGGAGCCGGTCAATCTTTTCGCTCACCAGTACCGGCATGGTGCTCCCCCAACACCACCGACACGGGACCTTAGCATGAAGATATGCGTCGCACCGAAGGGTCAAGCACACCCTGTTGAAGTTCAATTCACATGGGCATCCTGACGCAAGCCTTTAGGAACAGTAGCATAAGCAACGAAATCAAGGGGGCTTGTCCATGAACTGCGGAGCGTGCGGGGAACAAATTCCAGCCGACAGCATGTTCTGTCCCGAATGCGGTGCACGCCAGGACAATTCAGTTTCCGGAGGCTTCGCACCTGCACCTGCTCAAAGCCTACCTCCGTTCCCCCAACAACAACGCTCATTCGACCCTGTTTCAGGACAGGCACAGCGGATGCAGCAGGAAAACAACATGAACCAAATGGGACAAGTTCCACCTGACATGCTTCAAGGCATGGCACAAGGCCTCCACCAGCACCAGAACCTTCCTCCAGGGACCTACCCTCAACAAGGCCAAGGCGGCTTTCCACCCAACCAATTCCCGCCCCAACAAGGCAATGTTCTTCCAAACAACCTCCAGCCTCAAGTCAACGATATGCCCAATGTTCAGCGGGGCCCCTCCATCGCCAGCGGTGCTTTGCCGACGTCAAGTAATGTCTCTCCGTTAGCTGCTGGAGGCACCAAAGTGGCTCACAACCCCGCCAATTCCCCTACCGACGCCATGGTGAACCGTTTGGCAGAAGCCGAGCGTGCCGTCAAGGACGAGCGACGAAGTCAGTGGCTGTCGATGAACCAATCCCCCGCCTCCTCTGTTCTCGCAAACCTCGGCGGCGGGGAACTCCCTGCGCACTTGCGTGGAGGTGCAGAGAGCACCAACCCGGCCGCCAACATCATGGCAGGAGCCCTCGGTACACCTGCAGCAGATGCACCAAGTGAAGCCCTCCTTCGTCGGATATCAGAAGTGGCCGTGCGCCGTGTTGCTCGCAAACGAGGTGTTGCTGTTGAAGCACCTCAGACCAAACTCGCTGACGATTTGTTTGAAGTCAACATCACCTATGTCGACGATGGACGAGTCTTGGACACGCCAGAAGACCTCACGCAGGCCTTTGAACATGCGATTCAAACCGAACTTGCGCTGAAAGGATTTGACCTGTCTTGCAGCATCACCATGTTCCGTTCTAAGGACGGAAAAACGGAAAAAATCGGTGAAGAGGCCCAAGAAGAGGACATGTTCGCCTGTGAAATTTGCGACGGCCTCGTGAAAGAAAGCGACCCGGTTTGTCCTCACTGCGGTGCGATGTTTGAAGACGAAGAGGAAGAGGAAGCACCGGCCGCACCTTCTCGGTCTGGCCATCCCGGTCCAAAGAAAGGCGGTCCACCAGGTCCGAAGAAGGGCGGTCCTCCGGGTCCAAAGAAGGACGGTCCAGGTGGTCCACCAGGGCCGAAGAAGAGCGGCCCTCCTGGCGGTCCCAAGAAAGGCGGCCCTGGCGGTCCCCCCGGTCCGAAGAAGA
>JBMYQB010000002.1:0-80901 GCA_049600935.1 Candidatus Poseidonia sp. | reverse complement strand
CTGAACTTGAACCGGTTCATCCGGGGTGAGATCAGCGACGTTGAGTTCATGCGGTCGGACATCCAGATGTGGAAAGCCGTTCAGGACCCCATCCACCAGGATGAGTTGTTTCGAGCCTACGCCGGTGTCAAACTGATGCCAGGTGCACGGGAAACGGTTCAGCGACTTCAGGAGGAAGGTGTCTTTGTCGCCATCGTCAGCGCAGGCGTTGACCTCTTTGTGAGTTCGATTGCCAGCATGCTGAACGTGGACGATTGGATTGCCAACGGGTTTGTCTTTGACGAGGAAGGCTATCTGACCGACGAAGGTGTTTGCAGGCTTCATGCCAGTGGAAAAGGTGAGATCATCACCCGTTTACTCGAGATGAACGACCTTGACGCTACGACCTGTGTTTCTGTGGGGGACTCGGAAATGGACCTCTCCATGCACATTGACGGAAGTCGCTTTATCGGGTTCAATCCGAGCAGGGCATCTTCCGTGGAGGCCTTCAACAACGCTGGCGTTCCCGTCGTGCGCACGAAAGACCTCAGGGAAATTCTTCCACTGATGGGTTTTGAGTAAGTCTTCTGATGCCCTCCTCAAGAGGTTTAATTCGGCGCTCATGTTGGGCCAATCATGCCCGTTGGCGTTGACCAGCCCAGGCTCAAGCGTTCCTGCTTGGCCGCCTTGGTTGTAACAACCCTGTTGCTGACCGGCTGCTTGGGCGGTGCTCAAGATGTCGGAAGCGAAATGGACGACGGACCTGTTTCTTTGACCGTATGGCACACCTTTGCTGCTGAAAGCAAAGAAGAAAACGTGTTCCTTCAAACCCTCAAGGCCTTTGAAGCCGAGCATCCTGATGTTGAGGTCGATGTTGCGCTTGTACCGTTTGGGGACGCAGACAATCTGTTCATGACCGCAGCGCAAGGGGGTGAAGCTCCGGATATCATGCGATTATCGAGCGACCAGTTGGGAGCGATTGGGGAGGTCCGTGTTGATGGATTTCCACTTCTTGAGGACCTTCGCCCGCACCTCACACCGTCAGAGCGCAGCGAATACGATGCCCGTGCGCTTCATGCGATGCGTTACGGAGATGCCCTCTACGGCATACCAGCCAGCCAAGATGCCCTGTCGTTGGTCTACAACAAAGCCCTCTTTGATGCCCGTGGCGTGGACTATCCCGACGACTCATGGACCCAGTACGACCTCCTTCAAGCCGCACAACAACTCACCTATCAGGACGTGCAAGGTCTGGCCCTTCCTGTCAAATCCGCTTACTGGTGGTTTGGGTTCCAAGCCGGCTACAACGGTTCGCTGTTCAACGAATCGGGTGCCCCAACGCTCAATTCCAACGGTTCGGCTGAGGCCCTTGATTGGCTCTTGGATTTGGAACTTGAACACAACGTCGTCGCTACTGGGACCCAAACGGAGGGCATGAAAAACCAGTTTATTGGCTCCAAAGCCGCCATGATCGTTGACGGTCCGTGGAACTGGGCAACTTACGAAGCCAGTCGACTCGATGTCGGTCAAGCCATGCTTCCTATCATCGAGGAAACCGGTGAACGCGTGGCCCCTCTCGTCACCTACAAGGGATGGACCGTGAGCAAACAAAGCACGGAGAAAATCGCCGCCGTAGAACTGGCTCTTTTCCTATCCAGCAGCGAGGTACAGAAGACGTTTGCCTTGGAAACCTACACCCTTCCCACGCACGCTGCCCTTTCCAATGATACTGAATTGGAAGGCGACCCTGTTCTTTCGGGTTTCATGAACCAGCTTGACGTTGGTACGCCAGCCCCCACCACGCGGGCGATGGCCATGGTCTACGGGCCTTTGGTGACGGCGTTTGAGCAGGTCTACACCGGTACAGCGACGGCGGACGAAGCACTTTCTGGGGCCAACACCGAACTCATTTCCATCGTGGACGGTCTGCAACGAGGGGACGCTCCTCCCTCAAACGAAGGCTATCGAACGGTGTCGGTAAACTTCACGACCGACGGTTCAGCGACCTACACGGTCACGGTCGACGGTGAGCATCACAGCACGCTTGCTTACGACTTAGGCAACATCGATTCGTTCCCTCCTTATGATTCATGCACGGCCGACGGCGAGGAGATGGCCGATGTTAACGGGGTTCGTTCCCTGCCGGCTTCGGCTGTTCTCGTTGAGTGCGACCTCACCGGTATGACTCCAAACGTGGCTCACGATGTCGTCGTGATGGGGGATTCCGGCCCAGTTTACGAAGCGAGTCTGAGCACGAGCGTCGGCGATGTGTTACCTCGTGCAGGAGATACTTCGCCCGTTTTGTTTGCTCTTGGCGCGATTTTCCTTTCGCTTGTGGTCCTGTTGGGTTATGGAAGGGCAATGGATGTGCGTGCTGGACGTCTTCACGCAAAATCTGCTCATTTCTACATCGCACCGGCCATGTTCGCCTTGGCCATGCTCACTTTCTATCCGGTGCTTTACGGCATTTGGCTTTCGTTTACCGATGCGGATGCAACCCATCTCGGGGAACAAGCCTTCGTAGGGTTGGCCAATTTCATTGAGGTCTTCACCGCCTCCGGGTTCCTGCGTGTCACCCTCTTCACGTTGGTGTGGACTGTGGTCAATGTTACCGCCCACATCGGCCTTGGTTTGTTTTTGGCGATGGTGTTGCAGTACGGCAACATCCGAGGGAAAACCGCCTACCGGACGGTGCTGCTTCTCCCGTGGGCCATCCCGTCGTACATCTCTGTCTTGGTGTGGAAGGGTATGTTCCAGCCTGAGGGGCTCGTCAACGATGTGCTGGGGACCGACTTGCACTTCCTTGCCGACCCTACGGGGGCTCAAATCGTCGTCATTTTTGTCAATATTTGGTTGGGTGTCCCGTTCATGATGATGTCGCTCAGTGGGGCACTCCAAGCCCTTCCTCGTGAGATGTACGAGGCGGCCACGCTTGACGGGGTGGGGTCATGGGACACCTTCAGACACCTCACCCTCCCCAATCTGAAAAGCGCCCTGGTCCCCCTTTCGTTACTTGGATTCATTTGGACGTTCAACATGTTCAACGTGATTTATTTGCTCACCGACGGAGGCCCCGACCTCTACTTTGGTGAACCGGGACAAACGGACATCCTCATCACGTACGTGTACGACGTGGCCTTCCGAGACGGTGCCTACGGGGTCGCTGCGGCTTGGTCCGTTGTAATTTTCATGATGCTCGTGGCCTTTTCTTGGACCTACATGAAGCGAACACAAGCAACGGAGGCCGCAGCATGATCTCCGAATCTTCCGTGCGTCGCTGGTACACGCCCGTTGAGGTTTCAACACTCCAGCGTTGGCTCATCGTGAGTGTGGTGGTCAACATCGTTCTCCTGGCGGTCGACCTGTTGCGAGGGAGCGATGCTAATGCCTTGCTGGGGGTTGCAGGTGTGGTCGTGATGGGTGTGCTCGTCAACTCTTTGCCTCAAGAAGCCAAACCCTCCACTCGAAACAACGCCTTGGCGTTGGGTGGGTTGTTGCTTCTTATCGGCCTTGTTCGTCTTCTCTCCACACCGGTCACTGGGTTTGACCTTTGGATGCAGGGGTGGATGATTGGCCCGGGCGCCTTGACACTGGTGTGGGTTTCAAGTCGTCCTGTTTCGGCGTGGTCAACTCGAACCATGTCCCTGCAAGCCATTGAATACGGTTTGGCACGAAATCAACGACGGGACCACACACTTCGGTCCGTGGGTGCTCATCTCGTGCTGCTGCATTTTGTTGTGCTCACCCTGCTGCCACTGGTCTGGATTCTTGACATTGCGCTCTCTCCCGGCAACGCCTTGGGAGGCTCGCTTGGCGGCCCCTACACCGGTGAGCATTTTTCCAACATGTTCGGCAGCGAGGCGTTTTGGACGTGGATGCGAAATTCCCTCATCGTGAGTGTTGGGACCACGCTCATGGGCTTGGCGGTGGCCATCCCTGCGGGGTACGCCTTCAGCCGATACAAGTTCACGGGCCGGGATGTCTCCATGTTTGCCTTCTTGCTGGTTCAAATGTTCCCCGGCATCATTATCCTCGTCCCGTACTTCTTGGTCATGAAGACGCTCGGTCTGCTCAATTCTCATCTCGGGTTGATTTTGGCCTATTGTGTGACGGCGTTGCCGTTGTGCGTATGGATGCTCAAAGGCTTCTTTGATACCGTTCCACGAGAATTGGAGGAGGCTGCCCTGCTCGATGGTTGCAGCCAGTTCCAAGTGTTCACGAAGGTCGTCCTTCCGCTATCGCTCCCTGCCGTCGCCGTCACGGCGCTCTTCAGTTTCCTTGCTGCTTGGAACGAGTTCCTGCTCGCTTTGACGTTCAACACGTCAAACGACATGTACACGCTACCGGTTGGGCTGGCCTCCATGATTTCCAGTACCGGTCAAGCATGGGGTGATTTTGCTGCAGCCAGCCTTCTGGTGAGTTTGCCCGTTGCGCTGCTGTTCCTCTTTTTCCAGAAGTTCCTCATCGAGGGGCTTTCCGCTGGAGGAGTGAAAGGGTGATACCATGGTAAGTGTGAATTTTGCAAACGTATCAAAGCGCTATGAAGATGGATTTGAAGCCGTGAAGGGGCTGAATCTTGAGGTCAACGATGGTGAATTTCTCGTGCTTCTCGGCCCTTCTGGTTGCGGTAAATCAACCACGCTTCGCATGCTGGCGGGACTTGAGGAGGTCACGGACGGAGAGATCAGCATCGACGGGGTTACCGTGAATCACCTTCCCGCAGGTGCCCGTGGTTTGGGGATGGTGTTCCAATCCTATGCACTCTACCCTCACATGACGGTGCGAGACAACCTCACGTTCGGCCTTCGTATGGTCAAAGGAAAAGACCGGCTGAGCGAGAGTGATATGGCCAGCAGGGTCAAAGAAGCGGCGACCATGCTGGAGTTGGAAGACCATCTTGACAAGAAGCCAAAGGAGTTGAGTGGCGGCCAGCGTCAACGTGTGGCCTTGGGGCGTGCGCTCATTCGCCGGCCAAAGGTCCTGCTCATGGACGAACCGCTTTCCAACCTCGACGCTGAGTTGCGCCATCAGATGCGCAATGAGATTCGTCGACTCCATGACGAACTCGGCACCACCACCATCTACGTAACCCACGACCAAATCGAGGCCATGACCCTCGCCGACCGTGTAGCGATTCTCGACGGAGGCGTCTTGCAGCAGCATGCTCCGCCGTTAGAAGCATACCAAAACCCAGCCAACGAATTTGTTCAGTCCTTTTTGTGCCGCCATCTTGACGATTTGGTTGACACGGCGAACACACTCCTTCGTCCATCTTCGTCTGCAGAAAAGGAGGCCTGAACCATGCGAACCACTCCCCTGTTCATCGTCTTCATTCTCGTTGCCGTTGTCGCCACGCCCTTTCTCTCGAACGAAGCTCAAGCCGCCGAGGGCAGGTCGTCCACTGCGATTACGCTCACCTACACCGGTTCAGCAAGTTCTGTTCAGTTGATTGGCGAGTGGAATTGGAGCACACCCTTGGACATGATTTTGGCCAACGGGGTATGGACGGTTGACCTCGACGTACCCGAGGGTCTGTACTGCTACAAGTTCGTCGTCGACGGAACGTACATCTTCGACCCGGCAAATCCCGAACGCGTCTACTGCGACGATATTGAGAACTCGCTGCTTCGTGTTGACGACCACGTCCGACCGCACTACAGTGCAAACATCGTCGGCGATGAACTCCATGTCGTCTACCACGCCGGCTCATCAGGCGCATCTCACGACGGTACGCCTGCCGCTCTTTCGGGGGCAACTTGGGACGCGGTATCATCCACGTGGGCGCTTGATTTGACCCAACTCGAAGATGGAAAACACAGCCTGCTTATCGATGGATTCGACGTCGAAGGCAACCCTGCCTACGATTTACTGGTGCCGTTTTGGAGAGGACCTCATGCCTCATTTGTTTGGGAAGACGCGCTGATTTACATGATCATGACGGACCGGTTTGTGAACGCCAACCTGAGCAACGACGGCGTTGCGACAGGAGCTGCGCAGGGTGCTGACTGGCAAGGCGGTGATTTTGCTGGCGTGACCGAGAAGATTCAATCGGGCTACTTCGCTGACCTCGGCGTCAATGCACTTTGGCTGACGCCCTTCAACACCGCAGCCAACGGCACGGGCAAGGCTGCGGATGGCGTGCACGACGTCGCAGCCTTCCACGGGTACTGGCCAACCGAAGCACGAGGTGTTGAACCACGCCTGGGCACGCCCGACGAATTGCACGCGATGGTGAATGCTGCACATGATGCTGGAATGCGCGTGATGATGGATTTCGTCGTGAATCACGTTCACGAAGACCACGAATACTTTGAGGCTCATCCTGAATGGTTCAACACGGGCTGCATCTGTGGTCAAGCCAACTGCGACTGGACCGAACATCGGCTTGACTGTCAATTCACGGCCTACATGCCCGATGTAAACTGGAAAAACCGAAACGCCTCAGAGCAATTCATCGCCGACGCCCTTTGGTGGATGGAAACCTTCGACCTTGACGGTGCTCGCATTGACGCCGTGAAGCACGTCGAGAATTTGGCCGTATCCAACCTTGTCGCTCAAATCAACGAGCGTTTTGAGACGGTCGGTACCGACGTCTATCTCAAAGGCGAGACCGCCATGGGTTGGTCGGGCCATTCACTGGAAGCCAATCAGGCACAATACGATGCTATCAACGCCTACATGGGTCCTGATGGGCTTGACGGGCAGGCGGATTTCGTGCTCTACCATGCGGTGGTTGACAACGTCTTTGTTTCAGGCAACGAGAATTACCAGCATTTGGATTATTGGACCAATCGCAGTCAGGACCAGTACACGGCAGGTTCGCTGATGGTTCCTTATGTTGGCAGCCACGATGTGTCCCGCTTGACCAGTCGGGCCGATACCGGAACAGGTGACGCCTACAACCAGTGGGCTGAAGACGGACTGCCTGGACAACCAGGCGATGTGTCCGCCTACCATGCTGCGCTCCAAGCCTACGGTTGGTTGTTGACCACACCGGGTGCGCCGTTGCTCTATTACGGAGACGAATACGGTGAGTACGGTGGGGCCGACCCCGACAATCGCCACATGTATCGCAATGAATCAGGATGGAACGACAATGAAGCCGCTCTCTTCGAAAACATTTCTGCCTTGGGCCAATTGCGCTTGGAGTCCGTGGCCCTGCGGCAAGGTGAGTATTCAACCCGACTCGCCATGCCCAACCTCCTGGCCTACAACATGACCCATAACGAGCAAACCATGACCGTGGTGCTGAACAGGGGAGGTCCAACACAGATGGATGGGTTTGATGCCAACGAGACGGTGCGTTTTGGCTCGGGTTCGATGGCTAATGGGACCTTTACGATTCCAGCCCATTCCGTCTCGGTGATTGAACTCAATGCTCATTCCGACCCACCGGCGACCAACGAGACGAGCGAGAACAGCACCGTCCTGGGATGCATGGATCCGGTCGCTGAAAATTATGACCCAACGGCGACTGAAGATGACGGCAGTTGTACGTATTCACCAGTTCCTGTATTGGGGTGCACCGATGAGACTGCGACCAATTACAACCCAGAGGCAACCGAGGACGATGGCTCGTGTGAGGTAGACCCGTGCACGGATGTATTCTGCGATGCATGCCCTGAAGGATGGACCACGCTGCCTGCAGAGGATGGCGAATGTTGCCCGAGTTGCCTTGAACCCAGCGAACATCATCAAACCGATAACGGCTCAACCAACACGACGACAAACCAAACCGGCGATGGCTCAACCAACCAGACCTCCGGAGGAAGCACTGACGAAGCCACGAACACAACAGCCAACGAAACCGACATACAGATCTGCGACCTTTGCTGCGGTGAGACGTACGAGTACCCTGCTGACGAACCTTGTCCCATAGCAATGTGTCTCCCTTGCGAGAACGAGGAAGCAACCACGACCTCAGCGTCGGCCGACACCGTTCGTAACATCCTCGTTGCGGTGGTTGTTGTGTTGATTCTTCTGCTGACCTTAACGGGTCGAAGTCCACCGAAGAACGAATATGAAGCGATGAATGAAAGCGAAGCCCCTCAAGAGAACCTGTCGTAGAAGTGCACGTAGTCTGCAATCATTCGAGCTCCGGTGAATCGTGCCGAGGTGGCAATGCTGGCCCGCATCAACTTCGCCCATCGCTCAGGGCCTTCATCCCAGAGTGGAAGCACCTCGTGTTCGAGGACGTTGTAGATGTTCTCGGCGTCTCGGACATCGTCTCGGTCGTCCTCGGCTTCACCGATGGCCCATCCGTTCACGCCGTGTTCGCATCCTTCGGGCCACCACCCGTCAAGGATGGAGCAGTTGGGCACGCCGTTCATGGCTGCCTTCATGCCCGAGGTTCCGGATGCTTCCAAGGGCCGAATAGGGTTGTTGAGCCATATGTCAACACCGCTTGTCATCGCCAAGCCGGTGTCCATGTCGTAGTTTTCAATGAAGGCCACGGGGATGTCGTTGGCGACTTCGCCGGCCGAGGCGAAGATGTCTCGAATCAACTGCTTCCCACCTTCGTCCTTCGGATGTGCCTTGCCGCTGAAGACGAATTGGATGCGGTCGGCGCCGATGTTGCGCAAGCGTTGGAGGTCGCTGAAAACGAGGTTCGCTCGTTTGTAGGTGGCAAAGCGCCGAGCAAATCCGATGGTGAGACGATGTTCCTCCAGTTCCACACCGGTGGAGGCGCGAACCAGTTCTCTGAGCATTCGTCGGTTGGCTTGCCTTGAGGCGAGCAGGGCATCGTCGGGCAGACTACCGGCGTAGCCGAGTTGGCTTGGGTCTTCTCGCCAACCTGCGAGATGCGTATCAAACAGTTCGCTCATCTGCGGGGACGTCCACGTGATGTGATGAACACCGTTGGTGATGGGGGCGATATGGCTGCTGCCGAACATGCCCGATGCCACTTGGGCGTTCAGGTTGGAGACCGCATTGACGGCGGTGGAGAGCGCCACGGCAAGATGCGACATGGAACACCGCCGTCCTTCCTCGGAATCCCCGGCTTGGCGAACAAGATCCTGTGCATCATCCGGGAGCAACTCGCCAATGACGCGCTCAACAAGCCCCCAGTCGAAGCGGTCGTGTCCCGCTGGAACGGGTGTGTGGGTGGTGAACAAGGTTCGTTGTGCCAACTCATCTCGGGTCCAACCTTGACGAAGCATCTCAAGCATTGCAAAGGTGCAATGGCCTTCGTTCAGGTGCATCCCTTCGACGTCATGGCCGAGGGCTTGCAGCGCGTGCACGCCACCCACGCCCAGGAGGTATTCTTGCCGCACGCGAGTGTCGTCATCGCCCCCGTAGAGACGTGCCCCGAGACCAACAAATTCTGCCGAGTTGTTGGGATGAAACGTGTCGAGGAAATACACCGGAACAACATGCCCTGTGACGCCGACCACGTCGGTTCGCCAGATACTGGCGTAAAGGGTCGTGCCGTCGAGCGGCAGTTGGATGGTCTTCCCCGTATTCGTCAGATGCTCGGCTGGGTCAATGGGTGCGTAAGATTCTGATTGGATGCCGTCTTGGTCGAGGTGCTGGCGTCCGTAACCCTCTCGATAGAGGAGGCTCATGGCCACCAAGGGAAGTTTGGCATCGGCTGCTGATTTGACATGGTCGCCTGCGAGGACACCCAATCCACCTGAGTAGGTATGCAACTCTGACCACAGGCCAATTTCGGCCGTGAAATAGGCGATGGTCGGCATCAAGGTTCTCCAATGAAAATACGGTTATATTGTTCACGGTCCGACTATCTTGACGCCATCAAGGTCGGACCATTCAAAGGTCCACATCCAGTTGTTTTCCGATGTACCAGGGGTGTTCATTCTCGATGCTCCATCCAACTGCAGGACGTCTTGGAGCGGGAAGATGGCGAGCGGTGCTGCACTTTGTAGCGCAAGGCGCATCATGCCCTCCACCGGTGTCTCGTTGGGTTCCAGCAAGGCCTGCACGTTTCCTTTCGTCACTTCGTTGAGTTCAGCCCACCAACCCACCGTGGTGTTGTTGTCATGTGTTCCGGTGTACACCACCTGGTCATCTTGAATTGTTGCAGGGTGATGTGGATTGTTCTCGCTTGCACCGTCAAAACCAAACTGCATGACGGCCATTCCAGGTAAACCGTACCGTTGGCGAAGTTGAATGACCTCGTCAGGAATGATGCCCAAATCTTCAGCGAGGATGTGGTTTGGAGAGGGTGCGAGCGAGACGAGCACACGAAGAAGTTCGTCCTTGGGACCGTCCTGCCAAGAGCCCTGTCGTGCATCATCGTCACTCGCTGGCACGGCCCAGTTTGAATGAAAGCCGCGAAAATGGTCAATTCTGACCACGTCAAAGAGTCGGAACATTCGCTCAATTCGTTGAATCCACCAACGCCAGTCCTGTTGTTCATGAGCGTTCCAATCGTAGAGAACCGTCCCCCATTTTTGTCCATTTTCGCTGAAGTAATCTGGGGGTACGCCCGCCACGTACAGGGGCATGCCGTCGGCGTCAAGTTGAAACAATTCACGATGCGCCCAAACGTCCGCAGAATCGTGAGCGATGAAGATGGGAACGTCGCCAATCAGTGTGATGTTGCGAGCCTTGGCCTCTTTGGACAGAATCGACCAAGCAGCCTGGAAGCATTGCTGATGCTTGCGGTGGATTCGCGCTGCGTCCTTGTAGTTCTCAAGCGCTTGAGGGTGGCGGTCTCGAAGCGGTGTTGGCCATTCAAACCAAGGTTGACCGTTGTGGGCTTTCTTGATGGCCGCGTACAAGGCCCAGTCCTCGAGCCACTCCTCATCATCAGGCATTGGCTTGGGCGTGGCCAGCTGCATGAGTTTAGGCCAAGCAGCGAAGGCGGATGGGGAGGCATAGGGCGAGCCGTGTTCGTCAGGTGGCGTAAGTGGGAGCATTTGCCATGCGTCAAATCGGTTGGCTTCGAGCCATTCAAGAAATCTGAGGGCCCCATCAAGGGAGACCTCGGGCAGGGAAGTGAGGTGGCACAACACGCCTTTCCCTTGCATGGTCTGAAAGAAGCGACAAAGCCTTTCAATCTATCATGCAACCCCCCACCTATGCGAGCGAAGGCTGCGTTCCTTGTGTTGATATTTTTTTCATCGCTTTTCTCCGGTTTGGTTCACGGAGCGACGCCAGATGACATCGTTATTGATGGGGATTATACCGAGTGGCCAGCCGATTCGCTGATGGAATCGGACGCAAACGGCGTTGACTTCCGACTCACGTGGAACGCCACCCACCTCTTCTTGGGATGGGACGGGACGGATTGGAAATCGACCACAGAGGGGGCTGATCTCTTCGTTTACCTCAACACCTCAGAAGACGGGTCGGTACTGGCACGGGATTGGGGCTTTGCTCACACGCTTCCTTTTGCCGCCGACCATGGTTTTGTCATTGAGGACGACACCTATTATCAGCACATTGCGTACGATGGTAGTTCGTGGACCGACCAGACAACAGAGGTTGGACTGTACGCAGGATGGGCCGACAACCAAGCCACGGAAATAGCGCTGCCATGGACGGCGCTGGGCTCACCAACCTCCTTTGACATCATGGTCTATGCTCAATGGCAAGATGCTGGCAACGTGTGGACCTCCTTCCCGACCCAAAACCCTGCGACCAACAACGGTGCAGAAACGTTCACGCACGCTTGGCATGCTGAGAACATCTCCAACGCCACCTCGCCGCAAAACCTTCCCATCGTTGAAAGCGGAGGCGTCGACAAGGTTGACGATGCGCTGAACCTCGCCATTATCTTCCACCAACATCAACCGTACTACAAGAACAAACTCACCGGCATGTACGAAATGCCCTGGGTGCGCGTCCACGCCATGACCGAATACGTGGACTCACCGGGTATTTTGGCTGACACCGACACCAAGGTGACCTACAACCTCGTGCCGTCCTTCATTGAACAACTCGTTGATTACAACCTCAACGAAACGTTGGATGTTCACACCGACATTGCCAAGCGTTCGTGGAGTGAAGGCGGCTATCCCAATGCCACGGCACTGGAACTTCACACCATGCAGTTCCAATCGTTCTGGAACAGCGGCTGGATTTACAACGTCTCTCAAAGCGATGAGAAATTGGGTTGGCTTTACCCGTCGAGTGCACGGTACAAGGAACTCTACGACATGACCCTGCACAACCTCAAGCCTGACACCATCATGGACGACGAATTGCTTGCGCCGCAGGATTTCCTTGACCTCCAGGTCTTGTGGTACCTCTACCAGTTCTCTCCTGATTACGTTCAGGGGGACTACAATACCAGCCACCGAGACGAGGGTCTCATCACCTTGTTCATGCAAGACGGCGATTACACGCTCGCCGACCTGGCCTATGTCTTGGATGCGCAACACGAACACATGGGCAATGTGCTGCCCATGTACAGCGAACTCGCCGCCAACGGGCAGGTCGAATTGACGACCACGCCTTACTATCACCCCATCATGCCGCTGTTGATGATGGACGGTTGGACCATGGAAGACGGTATTCGGGTCAACAAAGAAGCGTGGCCCGAGGATGTCCAGAACCATCTCGTAACGGGCATGGATTTGTTCGAGGCCGAACTTGGGTTCCGTCCAACGGGTATGTGGCCCAGCGAAGAAGCCGTTTCACCAGCCATGGTTGAGCCCGTCACGGATGTTGGCATTCAATGGATGGTGACCGATGAAGAGATTTTGAAGCAATCCACCGACACCAACGGCCAGCTCGTTGATGTGGAGGATGCGGCGAACCTGGCAACGCCTTGGAAGGTAACAGGGGCCGAGGGCGGCGAAGTGGCCGTTGTCTTCCGAGACCGTGTCATTTCAGACCGTATCGCCTTCCAGTACGGAACCATGACACCCGAAGCAGCTGTTTCGGACTTCATCGCCTATCTGGACAACATCCGCCAACAACTGCTCGATGCGGGCGAGGACCCTTCCGAGCACCTCCTTACCGTGGCCCTTGACGGTGAAAATTGGATGTTCATGTCCGAATTCCAACATCACGACAACGCACGCCCTTTCATGGCGGAATGGTACGGTCGATTGGCTGACCACCCAACCATCGTTACCACCACGCCTTCCGAATTCCTGACGAAAGGAACCGACCTTCCTGAAATCGAAACCATTGGAACGGGTTCGTGGATTGACGGTACGCTACGAACATGGGCGGGTGAGGAAGAGGAAAGTTTGGCCTGGCAACGCTTGGTTGAGGCTCGACAAGCTCTGGTCGAATTCGAGGAGAGTCACCCCAACGACCCCGGACTGCCAGCTGCGTGGGAATCGTTGTACATTGCAGAGGGCAGCGATTGGTACTGGTGGTATGGCCTCGACCAAGACAGCGGTTACGACGAGAACTGGGATGTTTTGTTCAAGGTCCACCTTTCCAATATCTACCGTGCCATCAACCTCGACCTCCCACCCTATCTGCAGGACCTTTGGACCAACCCTGCCGTTGCCGACCCTGCAGCGACGAGCATCGTCGAACCCATGATCGACGGTGTGGCACTACCCGGCGAATGGGACGGTGCGGCTCGCTACGATGCCCCCGTCTCAGGCGGTGAATTCGATATCGAATCCTTCTACTTCGGCTACGACGCCTCAAACGTGTTCTTCCGAGTCGACGCCACCACGGCCGATGAACTGGTTGATGCTGAGGGCGACGGCCAGTACGGCTCGCCCGATTTGGCGATTTACTTCATGCAACCCAACGCCGTGAACTTCAACGAGGCTGAGACCAACTTCCGCACGTATTACGGCAATCAGATTCTTGGTTTCCCATCGAAATACATGGTGGCGTTTGACTTTGATACAATTCGCGAAGACGGTCGAGCGAAGTGGAACCTGTTCAGCGCCCAAGGAAAAGTAGGCGACCAAGAACGGTGGGTGCTTTCGGGAAGTTCTAACCTCGGAGGTTGCGCCGTGGACGATGTTTACGAGTTTGCCATTCCGTGGGCGGACATCGGGCTTGCGCCTCGGTACTCAACCCGCGTGAAGGTCGTCACGTCGTGGCGTGATTCGCTCTCGTACGGCGACGGTGTGGATGCCGAAATGGCACCTCCCGCACCCGCCGAAATGGTGCTTCCCGACCTTGAGGAGTGGGTGACCCTGCTGGAACTCGAGGACGCCGTGGGCGATGAGACGGGTGATGGCGATTACGTCTATCCGCTCGCAACCGACTTCAACACGCCCAACGGTGGAGGCCTGTGGGATGCGACGCACCTCACGGTGCGTCAGAGCGCTTGGAACGCTCAATTCATCCTGACCATGAACGAAATGACGGACATTTGGGGGCTAGCCAACGGCTTTAGTCACCAAATCGTTCAGATTTACGTCGACCAAGGTGAAACGAGTTATGGCCGCACGACGATGCTCACGGGCGCCAACGCTGAAGTCCATCCCGACTGGGCGTGGGAGGTGGCCATCAGCGGTACGGGAGAGCCGGGGGCTGTTCAAGCGGTTCAGGCCGAAACGGGCAGCGCCTCCGCTCGGGGTATCGATGTCAGTGGAGACGTTGATACGAAAACCATCACCTTCACCGTGAGCAAAGACGTGATTGGTTCTGACATCCCGAACTATCGCTACATCATTGTCATCGGCAGTCAGGACGGGTTCGGCACCGGAAAGTGGCGAGACGTGATGGAAGAACCCGCAACGTGGACGCTTGGAGGCGGAGCAAATCCTGCCCCTGACGACGGGATTGATTACGACCCCAACATCATCGACATCATCCTCGAGGGTGAGGGCCAAACGGCGATGTTATCCAGTTATGATGTGGCAGGCCATACCTATGCACAACTGACGGGCTTTGAGATGCCAGAGGTGCCGCAACAAATCTTCGGAGCGTCGGTGGACACGGTCACCGCTTCATCGGCCGTCCTGACGTGGTCCACCACCGTAGCAGAGGCCACGTCGGTAGAGGTCGTCATGGCGGGCGAGCAACCGACGGGCACGGACGCAGGTCGCACCTACACCGAGGCGTCAACCGACCACGCCGTCACGCTCACGGGCTTGGAGGCCAACACCAGTTACACGGCGTACATATCGGCCAATGAGACCGACGATGTCGTGCTCTTCTTCAACACCAGCAACGTCGTTGACCAGACACCACCTGATGTGCTCAATTTGGCAGCGGAAGTGTTGGAAGACGGACGTGTTACCATCACGTGGTACACCTCAGAGCGTGCTACGGAAACGGTGATCCTCAGTGGCACCACGGTTCATGAAGATGCCTTCGCCACCAAGAAAAATCACGCCTTCACCACCGACGTCCTTCCAGACGGCACTTATTCACTCGAGGTCATCAGCACGGATGCCTCTGGCAACAGTAACGCCAGCGAACTCACCTTTGATGTCCAAGCGGGCGCAGAGGTTGACGGACCGGTACCCGGTGGTGATGACGCTTCACAAGACGACAACGCCGAAACAGGTGGGGAACTGTCCAACACGACGCTCCAACTGGTGGCGCTCATCGTGCTGGTGCTGGTGCTGTTGGCCTTCCTTCGAGTTCGTGGACATGAACCCACGGAAGACGACCCGTGGAACTGAGTGCATCAAGCAAACGGAATGGAAATTGACTTGTGACTCTTCAGGTTGATGATGGTCAACATACAGGGTTTCGGCTGGAATCCAAGCATTCGCTGGTAGGAGGTTTGGTCCTGCCATGTGCTTGAACAGACCAACGTTGTCCCGCGGAAATCAAGGCACTCGTGGCCGTGAACGTGGCCCGTGACGAAAATGTCGGGGACCTCACGGATAACCAACCCGTCCTCTGGTTCGGGGGATAGCGGCGTTTTTCCGCCCCACTGCGGGGCAAGATGGCGACGACGAAGCATTTCTCGCATGGCCTCAACGGGGTCGGCGTAGGTCACCGTTCGTAGACCTGCAACGAAATCGTCAATCGATTTTCCGTGATAGGAAAGTAAACGCACGCCGTGCAGAGAGAAATCGCAAGGATTGCCAACAAAGGTGGTGGTGTTGTAATCCTGTTGGATGTCTTTCTCAAAGGTGGGTTGAGGTTCTGCCGGCCGAACAGCATCGTGGTTCCCTGGCAACATCAGGCATTCCACCCATTCGGGAAGTAACTCAAGCAGGCGTGCGAATTCACTGTATTGTGCGAAGAGGTCGGGAATGGCCAACTCCTTGTCTTGGCCAGGATAGATGCCAACACCATCGACGCAATCCCCGGAGAGAATGAGGTACTTGATGGTCTTCGCAAGCGGGTCGGTGTGGAACCAACGTACCATCTTGTGCCACTGGGCCTCAAGGAAAGTTTTCGAGCCAACGTGGATGTCGGAAAGGAACGCAACGCTCACACCGGCCTCCGAACTGACTTTCCTGTGTTGGGTTTCCAAGGGAAAGTGCAGATCGTCAACGTAGAACACGTCGCCGGTCTGGCTAAATGTCCCCGAGACGCCCATCACGTCGTCTGGCATTAATCCCGCTTCGAGGATTTGCTCGTGGGCGCGGTCCCTGTCCTCTCCGCTCCGTTTGGTGAGCAGACACGTCATTTCTCCCGTTTCATCCTCGAGACCCCACATCAGGTGGCCGTTTTTGGTGTAGCGTGGTTCGTTGACCAGGCCAATGGCCACGGCCTTGTTATCGTAGCCTTGGTAGCGACCGTACTCCGCCAACAGTCGCGAGATTTCCTGATGTTTCCGGGGAAGGTTGGAGTTCTGGACGATGAGCTTTCGAATGCTTTGCAGACGGTCGTTGAAACATGCCGTGATATCGGTCATCTTTCCTTCGGTGGTTGAATTGCCCGTGATGTCGTAGTGGACGGTGATGTCCGAACTCGTATCGCTGGCATGCATTGAGAAATCAGCCTCGTTCCAGTCGGGCAGGTTGTTTCGCAGCAGGAGGTCAACCGGTTCAGGCTCTGAAAGAGGAGCAATGGTTCTGGCCAAATCCTCGGCCGGTTGCTTGACGACGTCGTTCACGGGCGGTGGTGGTGCATCACCACCCGCATGGGCGATCATCTCGTCCAGCATGGAAGCGGTGAGCATACCGCCCGAGAGGTTCAGGGCCGAGGCTGATTCTATGACGGATTTCGGGTCTGCAAGGTTGAGCAGACGTTCTTGGAGCGATTGAGGTGCGAGCAGCCGCTGGCTGCGTAAATGGGCGACGATGTCGGTCCACGGCTCACCCATAATCCGAAAGAAGGACGACGATTCAAAAGGTATGTGCCTTGAGAGGACGGAGGCTTCGCTCACTCCTCTTGATCTTCGGACCATTCAACTTCGAGGCCGATTTCCTCACCTTCGGTTTCTTCCGACCAGGCTTCATCTTGCCATGGCGCTTTTTCGCGGGCTTCCATGTCCCTTCGCTCACGCTCGGCCTCTCGTTCTGCAGCGAGCCGCATGGCTTCTTCTATGGCCACCTGCTCCTCCCGTTCGAGTTCTTCTTTCCTCACCATCGCGTCTTCCCAACATTGCATGGCGGTTAGGAGAGCGAAATAGACGAAGCCGGCTTTGTTTTCTGCTCGAGTACCACCGATTTGTGTTTGAATGGCGTTGGCCCATCCGTACTTGGAAGCGATGCCAACGTAGACGGTTCCAACGGGTTTCTTGCTGCCTTCATTGGTGGGTCCGGCAATACCGGTGACGGAGATGGCGAAGTCGGCGTCGGCCTTGGCAAGGGCACCTTGGGCCATCATGATGGCTACCTGCGCCGAAACGGCGCCCTTGGATGCGAGTTCTTCTGGGTCCACGTCAAGTTCCTTCACTTTCGCTTCGTTGGCGTAGGTGACCCAAGATTTTCGAAACCACGTGCTTGCGCCAGCGATGTCGGTCAGCGTGCTGGCGAGCAATCCGCCGGTGCAGGATTCAGCGACGGTGAGCGTGTGACCACCTCCCTTGAGTTGGCGAACCAGTTTAGCGGCCGCAGCCTGGATTGTGGCATCCATTGGAAGGTGCTCGTCGGTCTCGGTTTTGAGCGTTCCGTTGGGGGCGCACTTTTGAAAAAGGGTTTGATGCAGGGCGATATGGGTCTGTGGTCTAGCGGCTATGACACCTCCCTTACACGGAGTTGATCGAGGGTTCGAGTCCCTCCAGACCCACTACCACAACAGGTCGTCCATCGGTTGGTCCGTAGCGAAGACCTTGGTGATGCCACTGGATTCTTGCAGTGCCCTCGCTTCATCAACATCGGAAACCAGCAAAAGGTGTGTCGCCCGCATCCACAAGCCCTCAACCACCTCAACACCTCGATGGTCAACCGCCACCAAGACGTCCTCGAGCTCACTAAAGGCGAGGGCTGCGGTCGCACGGGGAAGTTCAATCGCCTTCAACACCAACCAACGATGGCCCTGCAAGGAACCCCGAACGTCGTCGCCAAGTTCTGAGAACGAGATGGATTTCATGGTTTCACCTTGCGTAGCGTAGCAGGGCCACGGCGCCGCCGTAGCCCATCAGTTGTTCACCTGCATCGTGGTCGACCGAACACTGGACGACCGTACCTGAAAATTTCTCCACCGCCTCTGCAATGGCGGTCCATGAGGCGCCTTCGTCGGCTCCCCTCAACACATCCGCTCCGATGAGCAGGGTGTCAACAGCGCCCTCTTGCGTGGCTTGTTCAATTTCGGTACGCCCGTAAGCCACGGCACCGTTGGTCGAAATGCGCTGCCATGCTTCCTCCAACAGACGGATTTCCTGGACCATGCGATGTTCAGCCAGCATGTTTCCAGCCAACCCGTCGCGCATGACCTCGTTGGCTGCCCCTCGTCCACCCATACTGGTCCCCACGGACATCATCGGTCGGACGTGTCCGGCTGACTTGAGGTCGGCCAGCATGCGGTCTCGATTTCGTCCGGGCCCGCAGAGAACCAGGGGCATGGTTTCCGAGAGTTGCAGCGCCAATCCGTCGACAATGGTTTTGCGAAATTGGTTGGCAATGCCGTCAGTGAGGCGTAAATCGCCCCGCTTCCCTCCCCCGCGCATTGTCCACGTAGCGCTCTCTTTGAGTCCACGAGCGGTGACGAAGTAGAGGATCATCTCGTCGCCTTCGACCACCAACAGCGCCACTTGACCTTGATTGGCAGCCTGCACGCTCTCGTTGAGCAGGTCGTTGTCGAGTTTGGAGAACCCCTTGCTGGAGGTCACCTTGAGTTCGTCTCGCAGTTCAACCGTGTGCGTATGGTGAAGGCCGACATCAAACGGGGCTTCTTCGATGATGCCGTGGACTCGCAGCACATCGGCAAAGGTTTGGTGTTCCGTGTGTTCAACGGCAAGACGAATCCACATTTTCTTGCGCTCTGCTTGCTTTGAACGGCCGCCTTCTTCGCCCCCGGTTGTCTGGTCACGTCGTTCACCCAGCATCCCTACCGACATGCCCGGCTGAACCAGTCGCTGGAGCACCCATAAATCGTCCACGGTTTGCACCCGTAGTCGCCATTCGTGATGGTCTCGATAGAGAACGTCCATTCCTTCACCCAAACACGCCGAGGAGGTTCCCGTCTTCATCCATGTCCATGTCCAAGGCTGCTGGACGCTTGGGCAGTCCGGGCATGGTCATCATGTTGCCCAAAACCGCCACCACGAAACCGGCTCCTGCGTTGAGGCGGAACTCTCGTACGGGAACGGTAAAGCCCGATGGAGCACCCAAAAGTGAAGCATCGTGGGAGAAGGAATACTGTGTTTTGGCCATGCACACCGGAAGGTGGCCGTAGCCCCAGGACCTGATTCGGTCGAGCTCACGTTGAGCGTTCGGTGTGAGTTCAATGCCTTCGGCTTTGTAGAGGCGTGTGGCCACGGAGGTGGCTTTCTCGAGGACATCGGTTTCCGGCGTGAACAAGGGAATGAAGGGGCGGCCAGCGGCGACGTGATTTTGCACGGCTCTCACTACAGCCTCGGCGAGGTCCTTTCCTCCAGCACCACCGTTGGCGTGCACCTCCGTGATGCAGACCGATTGCGCTCCACTCTCATGAGCGGCTTGGGAAATGGCGGCCAATTCTGCTTCGGTGTCCGATGCGAAGCGGTTGATGGAGACCACGACGGGTACGCCAAAGGCGGCCATGTTTCGGATGTGGCGGTCAAGATTCGTTTTCGCCCCGAGGGTGGTGGCTTCGACGTTTTCGGCTTCAAGCGTTGCTTTGTCTGGGCGGATGCCGCCTCGGTCGCCAAAGGCGCCACCGTGGAGTTTCATGGACCGCACGGTCACGTTCATGACCACGCAGTCGGGTGCTTTTCCAGAGGTGGCAGCCTTGATGTGCATAAATTTCTCAGCCCCCATGTCAGAGCCAAATCCTGCCTCGGTGACAACGATGTCCGCCGAAGCCAAGGCGATTCGGTCGGCGATGATGCTTGAATTCCCGTGAGCGATGTTGGCAAACGGACCGCCGTGGATAAAGGCCGGATCTCCTTCGAGCGTTTGGGTGACATTGGGCAGGAAGGCCTGGCGCAACAACAGGGCCATGGCACCTGCTCCACCGATGTCGCTGGCCTTGACGGGATGGCCTTCCGTGGACGTTCCGACCACTATCTCGCCGAGACGTTGACGAAGGTCGGCGTAGTCGGTTGCGAGGACAAGAATGGCCATCACTTCACTGGCCGCTGTGATGTCAAATCGGTCCTCTCGTACGTGGCCGTTCGCTGGACCGCCCATGCCGATGACCATGGAGCGGAGGGCGCGGTCGTTCATGTCGATGACTCGGGGCCACGAGATGCGCGTGGGGTCGAGTTTTGCCTCGTTGCCGTGCTTGATGTGGTTGTCAATGAGTGCAGAGAGCAGGTTGTGTGCAGAGGTGACGGCGTGCAGGTCCCCCGTCAGGTGGAGGTTGATGTCCTCCATTGGCAGTACTTGGGCATGGCCGCCGCCCGCAGCCCCGCCCTTGATACCAAACACGGGTCCCATGGAGGGTTCTCTGATGACGCAGGTAGCCGATTGTCCAATTCGATTCAGCGCCTGTGTGAGTCCGATGGTGGTGACGGTTTTTCCTTCGCCGAACGGTGTTGGGTTCACCGAGGTCACCAAGACCAAGCTTCCCTGCGGCTTCGAGAAGCGTTCCTTGAGGGCGTTCCAGGTGACTTTGGCGACACCGTTACCCATGGGCATGAGTTCATGAGAAGAGATGCCCAACTTCCACGCCACGGCTTCAATGGGCTCCATTTTGGCAGCACGAGCGATTTCAAGGTCGGAGGTCATGAGACCGTTCCGGTTCAATGGGTCTTTGAAACCCTCGCTTAGGCTGTTGGTCAAAAGGCCGGTTTGCCGACCTCAAACGACCAACGGGAGGCTCACTCTTCCTTCATGGTGCCCAAGTAATCGGGCAGGTCAACGCCAGCCATCTTAGCGACGTCGTGAACGGGTGGCAGACTCTGAATGAGCGAGGAGACAAAGTTGGAGGTGGCTCCACCGTCTCCGCCGTTGTTGCCCGAGTCCCAAACGGTGATCTTGTCAATCTTCAGGTTGGCAATGGCTTCGGTCTGGCGAGCAACGAGTTCCTCGATCTTTTCAACCATCAGGAGGGTTGCAGCGGCCTTGGCATCGCCGCCAGCGCTGGCGACCAGTCGAGCATAACCTTCGGCCTTGGCTTCAAGAACGGCTCGCTGACCTTCTGCTTCGGCGTTGTAGGCAGCAAGGGTGGCGTCAGCCTGACCCTTGGCGATGCGGCGTTGGCGTTCGGCTTCGGCCTCGGCAGCAATCTCAATCTGCTGTTTCGAGACTTCCTCACGAGCGATTTCCTCGGCACGCAGGCGCTGACCTTCAAACTCGTACTGAGCCTTTTCAATCTCGACCTGAGCCTTACGCTTGGCGACTTCTGAACGCTTGAGGGCCTCGGCTTCTTTTTCCGCAAGGTCAGCGTTGTAGCTGGCGATTTCGGCACGGGACAGGTTCTCACCTTCGACCGCCTTGGACTCTTGCTGTTGAACGTAGACACGTCGGTCGGCTTCGGCCTCTTTCTGACCTTTGTCCGACTCGGCTTGGTTGCGAGCCACTTCGATTTCTCGGGTACGGTCGGCTTGTGCCTGTCCCACGGCACCTTGGCGGGTGGCGTTGGCTCGGTCGACGTCGGCCTTGGCGATGGCTTCGGCAGCCGCTTTGGCACCGATTGACTTGATGTAGTCGGCTTCGTCGGTGATGTCCGTGATGTTGACGTTGATGAGGTAGAGACCGATCTTGTGCAGTTCGGTGTCGACGTTGTTGACCACTTGGCTCAAGAACGCTTCACGGTCGCCGTTGATTTCCTCAATGGTCAGCGAAGCGACGGTCAGACGGAGCTGACCAAAGATGATTTCTTTGGCCATGTCCTCAATCTGTGCAGGTGGCAACCCCAGCAATCGCTCGGCTGCGTTTTGCATGATGGAAGGTTTGGTGTCAATACCGATGGTAAAGGTCGACGGCACGTTGATGCGGATGTTCTGCATTGAGAGGGCGTGCTCAAGATTGATGTTGATGGTCATGGGCTTGAGGTCCAAGAAACCGTAGTTTTGAATCAACGGCCAGACGATTTTTCCGCCACCGTGGTAACACTGTGCGGCGCCTGCGCCTTTCGTGTTACCGTAAACAACCAGAATTTGGTTGGAAGGTGCAAGTTTGTATCTGCGGGTTGCAAGGTACACGGTTCCAACGAGGACCAGGACGAAGAGCCCGAGACCAATTACGACAATAGCACTTGAATCTGCCATGGTAAGAGGACTGCTTTCCCCTTTAAGAGATTTGAGTCGGCAGTCCCGTCACTCTTCTTCTGCGACGCCACTTGAAACGCTGAGTGGTCGCACGATGAGCATCTCAGCAATATTTCCAACCACCGACACGAATTTTCCGGTTTCGATGGTGAGTGTTTCGTCTTCTGCTACGGCCTCACATGTTCGCAATGCATCCTGGAATTCAACCTGAACTTGACCTGACTTGCCGGCGCGAATTGTGCGGTAAACGGTGCCTTTTGCACCGATGGCCTCGTTGTGGCGGACGGTCCCGTCGCTTTCGAGGGACATCATCACCTGGAAGACTTTTCCAACGAGCCACATTGATGTCACGCCAGCTACGCCGCCCACGCCCACGGCGACGATGTTGTGCTGTTCAGCCTGTGCAGTAGCGAGGCCGAAAATTCCAAACATCATCACGAAACTCAGAATACCCTGTACCGTGAGCATCTGAAACGAACCTTCGGCAGAATCCATGCCGAAGTCAACATCAATGCCAACCGCATCGAGCGCACCATCAGCAACACCGCCGATGAGAACCAAACCAAAGTAGATGACAAACAAGAGTGTACCGACGATGGCCATGCCAGCAAAGACGATGTCAAGGCCATCAATGCCTCCAAGGCCCAACAAATCCAATAAATCGTAAAACAAAGACATCCTCACTCACCGTTACGCTTGTGTTTCCCCTCTCGCAAATCAATGTTCTGCCGTTTCCTTGGTCGTCGTATGTAGTTAATGTAGTAATGTCCGTAAACGACAGGACCCAATGAAGCGCCCACGATGAGGCCCACCGCCCATCCTGGGAAGTTGAGGGCTACCGTGGTCATGAGAATCAAGAACAAAACAAGAAGCATCGAGGCTTTCTCAAACATGAGGAGGTAGGCGCGCTCTCCCTCATTTTCTACGTCTTTGGCTCCAGATTTGAGGAAGAGCAAGTCCAGCATGCCGGGCATTCTCTTCACACACTCAGATAGCACCCAAGATCACTTCAAACACGAAGATGATGAAGATGTAGAGGCCGACAATGAACCCGAGCGGTTGGTCGTCATTGGCGATGTTGTTCAAGAGACCTTCACCGTGCTCGGCCATGGTGGATTCACGAGCGGCTTTGTCGTTCTTTTCAACCGAATACACCAGGTAGGCGATGGTTGCGATGATGACGCCCCACGATGCACCGAACACCGTTCCCAACGCCTCGTTAAATTCAGACCACATTTTCAAGGTCATGTACGTTCCAAGGCCTGCGGTCAAAAGTCCGACGGCTTTTCCCATGGTTTCCGCACCACGCACTCCCTCTTGAAGGTTAACACGGCATTCGTCGCCTTTTTGTGTTGTGAACCCTTGGTGGGTTCATGGCAGCAATTCGATATGGAATTGCGGGCCAACCTGTGGACCACAGCCTCTCGCCTTTGCTGGTGGCGCTCGTTGCGCGCCACCTGAACCTGCCCGTGAGCGAAAAGGAGTTGACCATGGAACTGGTTGAGGTTTCAACCGTTCCCGATGCCTTTGCGTGGGGGTATGCTGGTGCCCTTCCCGAACCGATTCCGTGGGCGTATACCAACTCGGTGTTCAACAAATTTCGAACCAAAGCATTGTTGAAAAAAGCAATTGACGCAGCTTTGCAAATTGATGAATGTCACCCTGAATTGATGAGCGAATACCCCACGAGGAAGCACGCAGATGCTGCGGCGAAGGGACTTCCGTCAAGGATGTTTGATCAGGAGATTTGGATCAACCTCACTGCCCCGCTCAAACATCAATTGGACTCAGGTGCCGTTCAGGCTGTGGACGACTCCATGCACAACAAATGCGTCAACGTCCTGCGTTGGGACGGGCGAGGGTGGTGGTGCGCAGGCCTCGATGGAGAGGGCGTTCTCGACGTCTTGTGGCACCATGGGTTTGAGCCGGAGCACCATATTCTGGGTTTGATTGGTGGTGGAGGAGCAGCTCGTTCAACTGCCGCAGCATGGGTTGCGGCCGGCGGTCGATTGCATCCCCTCTCAAGTCGCCGACCGCTTGAAGAGGGGCCATGGTCAGAGCGCGTGACGACCGATGAACCAACCGTCACCGTTGATTTTGACGGTACCGGAGGTGAAGCACATGCTTCTTTGCTCAAGTCAACCTACGCACCTATGGAGGGCTCAACCGAGTTGCGAATCAAGGCCATGGTGAGCAGGCCGCTGGATGGGCGATGGCTCTTGGTGGCCCAGCATCTTGCCTGCTGGCGGAGGTTGTGGGCGCCAGAACGAGCAGATGATCTGCCAACCCTTGGGCACCTTTTGACCCAACTGCTTGAGGCTGAGACCGTGCTCGCTTCGTACGCATAGAAGGGAAGATTCTATGATTCACGGGCTTAACCACCCACCGAATGGTGAACTTGAGTCGTCTTCGTTCTCTCTTCGTTTGCGTGGTCGTTCTCTCGTTCGCCTCGCCTTCAGTTCTGGCGCTGCTCGAGGAAGGGACCGACTTTGAGGAACGTCATGACGGTGTTGATTTCCCGGTGGGTTGGACGGATTTCCGTCTTGACGGTACGTTCTCACCTCAGGTTCGTATGGTCTACCCGGCCATGTTTGCAGGCGAGGACAAGGACATGGCGGGCAACGGTCCGTTTTCCTGGCTCGTGTTCATTGGTGATTCGGGTGAATCCATTGACAGTTACACCCTCTTCACGGATGAACTTGCGAAGCGGGGCTACATTGTTGTGGTGACGCAACCCGTTTCGGATGAAACGGACGTTGAGAATACCCTCGGACTCCTCGCCGATATTGGGGACGTGATGACGCAGCAGAATCAGACCAATCTGCACGTGATGGGCTCGGCCAGCAACATCGACGTGAAGCATTGGGGCGTTTCGGGACATGGCAAAGGTGCCGCTGCCGCCTATCTTGCTTATCCGTTTTGGAACTTGAGCGAGCGTTCGTCGACAACCCATCCCCCGAGAGGGTTGTTTGGTCTGGGGCTGGATCTTGAAGACCTTGACGAAGACTTCGAGTGGGACGAGGTTGCATCCCCGATGTTCCCTCGACCGAACACCGCGTTGTTCATCACGGGAACCGTTGACGAAGTTGCACCTTCACAGGCGACGATGGAACGTGTTGAGGCGCATGCCGGCATTGCTTGGCAGTGGATGCACCTGCTCGGTGCCAATCACTATCAGTTTCAGGACAGTCAATCCTTTTTCGAAAGCGATGGCGACGCCACGATGAGTCAATCGGCTCAAATTGACCTGTCCTCACAGCACATTATCGCCTATCTCGATACGATTCTCCACGGCGACCACGAGCGTTTCCGCGAGGCGTTCAATCGGGCCGAAGGTCCCCGAACCGTGAGCGATCCGGATGCATACGTCTCGGAGGATTTGAGCCGTTCGTCGTTTCTCAGGTGGACGTCTGAATCGATCAGTCATAACGCGTCGGAAAGCGTCAACGCTACCGATACGCTTCGGATTGAACTCAATTGGACCTTGCGCGATGGAACACCGTTCAGCGGGCTTCCCGCCGGTTGGGACGTCAACGTCACTTGCGGGTGGTACAACGGACCTTGGGAGGTTCATCCCTCCTTATCCACCAACGGCTCGGCCATTTGCGACTACCCGATGTCACCTGTGGCCCCTGGTCTTCAGAAAGCATGGCTCAGGGTTGAGGTGGAGGGCGCACCCAGCGTGGTGACCACAACCGTCTTTAGAGAAAATACGCCGATAGAACCCGTCTCTCCAAAACCGGTTCTCTACGTGCCTCAGCACGGTTCAATCAGCATCAACGCTTCCGAGATTGCCGTGGACCCCGACGGTCAAGACGTTCGTATCGTCAATGCGACGCTTTCATGTGTCGATTCCGAACACTTTGGCGTTGAACTCTCTGAAGAGAACGCAGCCATGGAGGTGGTCCACGCCATCGATGAAGAGTGGTTGGGTGAGTGTCAGGTGGACCTGGTGCTTCGAAGCGACGGGCAAACGGTGGATGAATTGTCAACCCAACTTCGGATTGTGCTCACGCCCGTCGACGACCCGCCCGTCAAACAGGGTACGGTTCCCATTCAGGAAATGGACGAGGATGCAGCGAGCGTTGTCTACAACATCCTCGACGTGGTGTCTGATCCTGAAGGCGAGGAATTGGACGCAAGGGTTGGTGGGCAAAAATCCGGTGAACAATCCCCGATACGCTACAGCATTCAGGGAGAGTACATCACGTTCACACCCCTCCCCAATCAACACGGCGCCACCGTGCTCCAAGTGTTGGTATCCGACGGTGTCAATCCCTCCTTGATGCTCGAAATCCCCATCGTGGTGAATGCGATTGACGACCCCGTCATCATCAACGCCTCTGCGTGGCAGAACCTCTCCATGGACGAGGACACGACCCTCACACTGGATTTGGCTCCGCTGGCCTACGATGTTGACGGTGATGCGCTTTCGTGGACGCTTGAGGGTCTTGGTGGCGATGTCGAGGTGAGCCAAATCAACAACAGTATGCAACTGACGCCCACAAAGGATTTCTTTGGAACCGTCGAAGGAGGATGGCTGAACGTGTCCGACGGGACCACAACGCACCATCATTCGTTCACGCTGACGGTTGAACCGGTGGGCGACCTGCCCTTTGTCTCCATCGAATCTGTGCAATCTCTTGGAGGCAGCACGGCCAACATGTATTGGTCGGTTGTCGATGTTGATGGTGCGGTCAACACCGAAGCGAACGTATCGGTTGACAACGTCCCCGTCGTCGTAAACCATTCCTGTCTGAGCAGTTCCAGCGGCATGTACCAGTGCGTGACCATGCTGCCCGTGAGCGAAACATCCTCCACCTCATTCTACATTCAACTTGAGATCTACGATGCAGAACTGGACCGTTCTGTCATTGCCACGAAGGTGTTTGACCCCGCTGCAAATTCGTCCATCAACGATGGTTCGGAAGAGGAGGTTCAAGGCGATGGCGAGGGCCTCAGCCCGGTCTTTTTGGTCGGTGCGGTCGTTGGTCTTCTCCTCTTGGGAGCCGGCGGCGTGCTGATGCTTCGAGGTCGAGATGGCAGCGGGGTTTCAGCGCTCCCTGCCACCAACGAGCCCGAGCCACCTGAGCATACGGGGGGTACGGGTTTGCTGGCTCGGGCCGAGCGGTTGAAGTGATTACAGCGGGATGTTTCCGTGCTTTTTGGGAGGAGACCATTCGCGCTTTGACTTGAGAATGTTGAGCGCCCGACAAAGACGAAGGCGACTCTCCTGCGGTTCGATGACATCGTCAAGCCATCCGTTGCGGGCTGCCACGTAAGGGTCGCCAAATTTGGCCTTGTATTCATCGACGAGGCGCTGTCGAACGCCTTCTTTTTCCTCGTCAGGAACAGCACCAATTTCTCTGCGATGGATGATGTTGACGGCTCCTTCCGCACCCATGACGGCAAGTTCAGCCGTGGGCCATGCCACATTGTAATCGCTCTGGAGGTGCTTGCAGGACATGGCCAGGTAAGCGCCGCCGTAGGCCTTTCGGGTGACGAGGGTGAGTTTGGGAACGGTGGCTTCGGCGTACGCAAAGAGGAGTTTAGCACCGTGTCGAATGATGCCGCCCCATTCTTGAACCACGCCGGGAAGGAATCCGGGGACGTCTTCAAAGGTCAAGAGTGGAATGTTGAAGGCATCGCATGTTCGAATAAAGCGTGCCGCCTTGATGGACGCATCGATGTCAAGACAACCAGCGAGCACCTTGGGTTGGTTTCCGACCACGCCCACGGTGGACCCGTTCATGCGTGCAAAACCGATGATGATGTTGTCAGCATAGGATGGAAAGAGTTCCATGAAGACGCCATCATCCACGACTTCCTCCACGACCTTCACCATGTCGTAGGGTTTGTTCGGGTTGTCGGGGACCATGTCCTGAAGCGTGTCGTTGAGTCGGGTGATGGGGTCGCCGGTGTCCACGGTTGGGGGGTCGGCCATGTTGTGGTCTGGCATGTAGGACAGCAGCGTTGCGGCAAGCTCGCAAGCGTCTTCTTCGTCATCGGCGATGAGCGACGCAATTCCTGAGCGGGATGCGTGCAGATTGGCTCCGCCGAGGCCGGCTGCATCCACTTCACCGCTCAGCACTTCGGGTGTTTCAAGCGGCGAGGAGAGGAAGAGTTGCCCGTGTTCCTCGCCGAGGATGGTGAAATCAGAGAGCGAGGCGGCCAAGGCGGATACACCAACAACGGGGCCCAGAACAACGCTGATCATCGGGATTCGACCGCTGCACTGAACCAATCGGTCGAGCATCTCACCTGTACCTGCCAGGGCATTAACGCCGTCTTGAGCACGCTGTCCTCCACCGTCCCACATAGCGATGAGCGGGGCCTTGGCGCGTTCGGCCATTTCGACGATCTTGGCGATTTTCAGGGCGTGCATTTCGCCCATGCTTCCACCATGAACGCTGAAATCTTGAGCAAAGCAGTAGACTCGTCGCCCCTCAATGGTGCCTTGCCCTGCAACGACGCCGTCGCCAAGCGTTTGATGCAGGAACATGTTGTGGTCGTCGGTGCGGTGGGTGACGAAGGTGTCAATTTCCAAAAAGGAGCCTTCGTCAAGAAGCAAACCAATGCGGTCCCTGGCTGTGCCTCGCCCGCTGGAACGAATGGCTTCTTGACGTTTCAAACCCCCTCCCAAGCGGGCGTTCTCTCGCTTGGCACGAAGTTCTTCCAAAGCGTCGTTGGCTTGACCTTCCACGATTCTTCCACTCCTACACGGTTTTTCATTCAAACGCTCATTCCCACAAGGTTTCTCGGTGTTCACCGCAGAGATTGGATGACAGCGCCTTTTGGAGGTCCATGTTCTGGGAGAGCACCCAGTGTAACTTGGCCGTCATGGCCTCGGGCGTGGAACTGATGCCGTGGCCCAACAGCCCCATGTCCTGTTGTTTCCGTCCTTTGGAGTAGACGTTCATGTCCACTGGGCCATGGATGCACTGATTCACGATCACCACGGGGAGTTCCCTGTTCACGCACCGTGTCAGTGCTCGCCACAACTGGGTGTTTTCCGGTGCATCCTTTTGCGTATCGTCGATGGGCAAATGCCCCAGGCCAGTGCCGTGGATGATGACGCCTTGGACACCCGTGTTGACCACGGCTTCAATCTGCTCAGCGTGCAGCCACGGCCCAGCAACAAACTGGGCGATTCGTTGACCGGGTTCGTAGGTGGTGGGCTCTTGGGCCAAAGGTCGTTCATCAACTTCCTCTCGGGCGGCTTCGTACCACGGCAACAAGGCCAACTCAAATCCTTCTGATACGACCGTCAACTTGGCCAGTGGCTGGCCGTTGACCGACTGGAAGGCATCCCTGCGGGTCGAGTGCAATTTGCGAACCGCCAATCCAGAGTGCACGGCCATTACGCCGTCGCTCTGCGTATCGTGCATCACGACAGAAACAGCGTCGCCAGCGTCGCCGATGGGGAGTGGTCCATTGGCCGCCCAGTGCACCGCAGCGAGCAGATTTTCCGTGGCGTCGGATGAGCCTCGGTCGCTTGACCGCTGAGAGCCGACCATCACGATGGGTCCTGCAGGGCGGGTCCCCTTGCCGGCAAACGCAAAATTGAGGGCGGAGGACGTAATGTGGAGGGTGTCCGTTCCGTGGGCGATGACCACGCCGCGACAACCGTCTGCGAACGCTTTGGCACACGCTTCGGCCATGATGTTCCAATGTTGGGGACGGATGTCGTCGCTGAACATGTTTCCAATCTTGACCGCGTCCAAACGAGCGACCTGCGCCAGTTCAGGGATGGCGTCAAGCATTTCCTCGGGCTCAAATTTGGCGGTTACGGCCCCCGTGGCGTAATCGACCTTGGAGGCGATGGTTCCTCCGGTGTGAATCAGGCGAACCCGTGGGAGGTCGTTGTTTTCTTCTGGCAGTTGGAGTTCATCGCTGGATGCAGGTGCAGCCATTTCCAATTCTTCCCATTCGAGGAGGTCGGATGCTGGGTAGGAGACATTGTATCCGTTGTCCAGTTTAATGGAGAGATGTTTTGGCGCAGCGGGCGGCAACACCAACCCAACATGTTCTGCGATGTCGTTGTGGGTGGAGACCCTTGCCTTGACACGAAGCCCGGGTTCTGGCAGGTCCACCATGCAGGCAAGGAGGCCAAGTCGCCCCATGAATGAATCGCTTCACTGAGACAGGTCCTTGACTTTCTCAACCAAGTCCATGCGACGCAAGCGCCAGATGCCGATGGGCGTCATGGCGACGGCGATGATAAGCACACTAGCCATAAGTTGGTAGGCAACGCTCGGCACGACTACAATGGCGACAAAGAACTGCCACGATGAGAAGGAAGCCGCCAAACCAATGGCGCCACCATAAGCAAAGGCCACACCGACCAGTCCACCGATAATACCGATGAGCAGGCTTTCAAAGAGCAACATGAATCCGAGGCTTCGTGTTGATGCGCCCAACACCCGCAGGGTTGCAAGCTCGAAGTCACGCTCTGCGATGTTCATGATCATCGTGTTGAACATAACGGCGATGGTGAAGAGCAAACCCAGATACATCATGGCCTGGAAAACTTGCGTCTGTTGCTCAATAAGGCTGTTCATGCCGTCAATGATTGTCTGACGCTCAACCACGCCCATGGAGATTTCAGCGAGTGAAGCATCCACCTCGACACCGTCGGGTAGGGCGATGTACATCGAGGTCGCATTCACGCCCAACGCCTCACCAAGGTCGCCTCGAAGGAAATACATGGTTCGAGCTAATTCACCACGGGTCACGCCAACAACGTTGACTTCGTGTTCGGCACCGTTCATGGAGACGGTGTGTTTCTCACCGACATCCCATCCCAAGAACACCATGGCGCCTTCGTCGAGCATGACTTGACTGGCATCGTCACTCGGCAGTGGTAGGGCGCCCTCAATGACGTTGACGTTGCGCATCCCGTCCCCGAAGGAATCAAGGCCGACCAAGGTGAAGACGCGCTCCAAGCCATCCGAATCTTCCACGGACCCGAGCGGCATTTCGATAAGAGGCTCGTAGGTGGCACCACGTTCTTCAGCCCATGCAATGATTTCGGCTTCTCCGCCCTCACTGATGTAGACTTGAGCGTCCCAGGATTGCTGGTCCTCAAGCCCGCCGATGATGGTTTCCTGCAGACCTGCTGACATCATTTGCACAGAACCGAACAGCATCAGGGAAATGCCAACGGCGAGGAAGGTCATGAACAATCGGACGGGCTTGCGAAGGCTGGAACGAATGGAAAGGCCCAGCGTGGTGGGCATCCATGAGGTCAGGCGCCGCAAGAGGTTGGAACCCACCCGCATCTGGTTTTGTCCGCTCAAGACCTCAAGGGGGTCAAGGCGACTTGACTTCCAAGCCGGGAAGGCACCGGAGAGAAACACCACCAGCATGGTTGGCATTATGATGCTGGTGTACAAGGACAACGGTACTTCCCGTTCGGTGATGGGAAGGCCAACGATGCCTTCGTAGAAATTGAGCATGCCGTTAACACCCCACGGGCCCATTATGGCGCCAAGACCGCACCCTACGGCACCGATGGCAAGTGGAGCAATGAGGTAGCCCGTCATCAGGGAGGTTCGATTCACACCAAGCGTCCGCAGCACCGCGATTTCTTTGGCTTGGCTTTGGACAAGTCGTTGGAGACTGAGCACGATGGTAATGGAGGCGATGGCCGCAATCATGACGGTGAAGGGGACGCTGGACCGCTTCGCGCTTTCAAGGTCTTGACGCATGATTTCAACGGGTTCGTTTTGTCCTCTGTCCCTGACCCGACCGTCCAATTCAGCGAGGTCGAGGGCGTCAGAAACGAGGGATTTGACCGCATCGATTTCATCGCCTTCGTAGGCTTCGGTATCAGGGAGGTCGAAGGAGGGTGAGCCCTCCACGTCGAGGAGAAGGGTGTTGCTGTCGCCAAGGGAGGTGTTGGTCAAGCGGGCCATGCCGCTGTCGGAGACATAGCCGACGACGTATTGCCCTGCTTCTGGTGGAAAGAGAGATCCCTCGGGGGCCATGAACACGTGAAGCGGATGATAGCCAATGCCAACGATGCTGAACTCCAGTGATGCGCTGCCGGCACCGATGGTGACGGTGTCCCCGAGGGACAAATCAAGCGCCTCCACAACGTGAGCGTCAATGACAATTTCATCCGCACTTGAGGCCACCCTTCCTTCGGTGTGGCCTTCAGGCATCCATACCCTGTCGGCGTTGGCGTCATCGGGGATGCCGTGCCAAAGGGAATTGATGATGTGGGTGCCGGTTTCATTGGTGTGGAACATGGTGCCTTGAACGATGCTTCGTCCTTCACAGGAGTCGAGGGCTGCGATGTCTGAGGGCCACGATGTTTCCAATGCGTCACAGAAGGTGTTCACCTGGTCTGTCGACCATGAAGCGCTTCGGTTGTCAATCCACAAATCAGCGAGGTTGGCGCCTTCCTCGTCATCGCCCTGGAGGGTCTCGTACATTCCTTCGACGTTGTGCGAATAGCCGCCGAAGGTGATGCCAGCAAACACACCAACGGAGACCATCAAAACGACGGCCAGGAGGCGAAGTTTGGTTCGCCACAGGCTCCTCGCCAGACGTTTATTCAGAAGATTTGACATCGTACCACCTCAGGCTTCTTCGTCGTTGTTGAGGCGTTCGTCAGAGACAATTTTTCCACTGTCAATGCGAATCACACGGGTGGCGTACCTGACCAAACCTTCGTCGTGGGTGACGAACACCGAGGTGATGTTTTCCTGCTTGCAAGCGCTGACCAAGGCCTCCATGACGTTGTTGGAAGTTTCCGTATCGAGGTTGCCCGTCAGTTCGTCTCCCAGAAGGAGCGTGGGCCGCTTGGCGATACTTCGGGCAATGGCGACTCGCTGTTGTTGTCCGCCGCTGATCTCACCGGGGAATCGGTTGACTTCTGCATCCAAGCCCACCAAGCCGAGCAGTTCCTTAGCGCGGGCAGGGTCTTTCTTGCCGGCCAATTCCTGAATCAGCAGGATGTTTTCGAGCACCGTCAAGTCTTGAAGCAGGTTAAAGAATTGAAAGACATAACCGATGTTGTCGCGTCGAAACGAGGTCATTTTTTCCGAGTGAGCACGGGGGACCTCGCTCCCCAAGAAGGTGTAGGAGCCGCCGGTTGGACTGTCCAAGGCTGAGAGACAGTTGAGCAACGTGGTCTTTCCCGAACCCGACGGGCCGAGCAGGATGACGCGTTCACCCGCATGAATCTCAAAAGTTACGCCGTCCAAGGCCTTGACCACGCCGGCCGGGGTCTCGTAGTGCCGCTGAATGTTCTCCATTCGTAGTAATGCGTCTGACATGTCGCTCAACCTATCCCAATCTGTCTCTCATTTTGAGTGTTCAGCATGGGCGTGCAGCGGGTGGTGCCGGGAGCGGGGCTCGAACCCGCGACCTTCGGATGTCTCAGACACCACAAGGGGCTTGCACGTCATACGATCGCCTTGGAGGCTGCCCTATGAGTCCGACGCGCTACCAACTACGCCACCCCGGCCTGTCCCGTGGGTGAGCCATTCCCTCTTTGAACAAATCGGAAGAAAAACCCGTGGAGAACCTCTGCCATTCGGACAAAAACCAACCGTAGTGTTCTAACACTTGCTCGGTTCCGCTTTGGGCATGGTGGACCTCAAAACGGCCATGGCGGCGGCGCAAGCCGAGCGCATGAAACGTGATGGGGCCAAAAACGCTGAAAAGAAAAAGCGTCGCTCGGGAGCGGATTTAGGTATTGAGCCCTTTGACCCCGTGAAGTACCACGGGAAAGAGCGAGCCGACACGGCTTCCATGTGGCTGGTCATTGCCTACGCGTTTCTCGTCACCATGATGATGCGCTACATTCTGATGCCTTCCACCACCCTTGACAAGACGGATGTACTCTACATTCTTCCGTTGACGATGCTGATTTTGATTCCTCAACTCCACCGTATGGTCATGCCGGAACGGTTCAAGGAGCACTACACGAAGGGGACATGGTTTCGTGCCTTCTTCCTCTACACCTTCACCTTCCTCTCGCTTTCCTTCCTGGTGGTCAACCCACCGTTTGGCGACATCGTCGCTCCTCAACTCGCTGATGAATGGGGTGTTGTCATTGAGCACGATGGCACCTACACCTTTGCCGACAAGGTGAGTGGCGTAGAGAATCAATGGACGCTTGAAAGCGGTGAACGCGTTCAGGGCGGTGCATGGCTGCTGTTTGGGTTGGCGGATAACGTGGACGATACGGGTGCGAACGTGACGGTTACTCACCAGTTTCAAAATACCGAGTCTGTGATCGATTCTGACGATTCCTTTTGGGAAGAACACGGCACCGATGTTCGCACATGGAGAACCGCCAGCAACAAATCCGCACCCATCCTTCTTCCACACGCTGACCTTGACTTGCCCTTTGCTATCTTCCTCGGGGATAACCTCGCTGTTGGCACCCATACCGTGGTCGTCGACATCCTCGAACAGGGCGACCCGTGGGAGAACACTCGAACCTATACTTGGACGTTTTCGGTTAACCCACCCGACGTCTCAGCAGAGTAGGTCAGCGTGATGCATTACGATGTCATTGAGCACACGGTCGATGCGTTCCTTGTCGTGCAACTCTTGCGTGATGCGACGTTCAAGTCGACCCCTACGGGCGCGAACGAGGGGTGCGAGAACGGTCCAGCAGAGTGCGTTTTCAAGTCTCGTAAACAGGTGAGCCATGGTCTCCCCAATGGCTCAGGGTACAGTTGAGTTGGGCACACCCTTTCGGCGAAACTGAAAGTGATTCAAGGCCGAAGGTGTTGAACGATCTGTGCGGTGAGGGCGTCAAGTTGGATTTGCTCACCGCCACCTTCGACGAGGCGGTAATCGATTTCAGCCATCCATTCGGTCAGGGCCAATTTTGAGCGCTCTTCCAAAAAGTCAGCGCTGTAGAGTTCCCGGTGAAGTTGATTGACGAAATCGGTACCGGCCAGACCAAACTGGTCCAGAAGTTCTCTCAAACGGCGTCGGGCGACGTGAAAACCGTCGTCTCTGCAGGCCATGAGGTACTGATGCAAGGCTTCTGGCGGCGCCGTCGCTGAGGTTTCGTAGACGAGTTCTCGGCTGACGGTTGTGTTCAGTGCAGCGGCGACCTGCAGCGCTGTCAAGGCTTTCCTCAGGTCGCCTTGAGAGATACGCGTCAGCGCTTCGACCGCTCCTTCTTCCAACGTTAGGTTTTCCAAACCGCCGACATGCGCCACTTGAGCGGCTACATCAGCGTCGGAGAGCGGGCGGAAACGAAAAACAGCGCATCGGGACTGGATCGGTTCAATGATCTTCGAGGAGTAATTGCACGACAGAATGAATCGACATGTTTCAGCGTACTGCTCCATGATTCTGCGTAGAGCTCCTTGGGCGTCGTTGGTCAACGCGTCGGCCTCATCGAGGAAGATGATTTTGAACGCTGCACCGCCGTAGGGTTGGGTTCGAGCGAACTGTTTGACCTTGGTGCGAATGCTCTCCAATTTCCGCTCATCTGAGGCGTTCATTTCGAGCAGGTTCTGGCGGAAGTCTTCTCCAAAGATGTCCTTGGTCAACGCCATGGCCGCCGTGGTTTTGCCCGTGCCTGGCGGACCAGCAAAGAGCAGGTGTGGAAAATTCTTGTTTCCAGCATACGTGCCGAGGCGCTGAACAACGGCCGCTTGACCTTTGATTTGAGCGACCGATTGTGGTCGGTGTTTCTCAACCCAAAGTTCGCTCATGCTGTTGCTTCTCATTGACGAGCCTCCTTCAACATTCGCATGCATCATCACCACGAAATGAGGACGAAAACATCGCCTCTGAAGCGGACCTATCAACCCTTGAAAGGGAAAAGTCCCTATAATGGGGAGTGGTGTAAGGGTTGAGTCCCATGCGTAGCGTACGAATCCTTCGTCCCAAAGCCACGGCGCTTTTGCTTGTCTTGATGTTTATTTTTGCCGATTTGTCGCTTCCACAAACGATGGAAGGTTGGTCGGAACTGGAGGATGAACAGAACATACGTCGAGCCGTATCCTATCACAGTGTTCACGCTGATACGCACATTTCAGCGGGATCTCCCACGACCACTTACAACACCTCGACCACGGGAACGCTGGCCGACGGACCTGCTCAGGAATCAAGGCTCTTGCTTCGATTCCCGATGAATTTCACCGCTAGCGATACCGTTCACGAGGCAAGTGTTGATTTGCAGTGCACCACCGATGCGCTTGGTCCTACGGAATTGACGGCCTATGTGGCCTCAATGAATCGCTTCTGGAACGGTTCCTTTGCTTCGTGGGTCGCTCATGAAAACAACCAGTTGTGGGCCACGGCCGGTGCAGAGGGCGCTGGCGACCGTGGTGATTGGGAACCACCCACCACGCTCACTGGCAACGGAACGCTCACGCTCAACGTCACGTCACTTGCCCAACAAGCCGCACGCTCAAATTCCTCCTACCTCTCGTTGGTTGTTGCCTCCTTTGGTACGAGTTATGACTGCGCTATGTCCGAAGCGGTCAACGCTTCCTCTCGTCCCCAACTCACCATCGACACCACCAACGGCACCGCTGCAAGCAACGGTGCTACCGTCTCCACCGACCTTCCCGTGGAAGACGGCGCTCCGTGGATGGAATCGGATTTCCTTCTCAAACCCGTCACTACGCCAACGCTCTCCTATGATCAGAACACCGGAACAGACGTCGAAATTCAGCTGAGTAATGATGATGATTGGCGCTCCGAAACCGATGAGGCCTGGCACTTCTCAACGCTGTGGTCCACCTTCGCCTCAACGGGAACATCGGGTGCCTACAACCTCCCCTCTTCTCTGGCGTTGGAAAACGGAACGACCATCCACATGCGTGTTCGTGCCGTTGACAGCAATGACCAGTGGGGCCCGTGGGACAGCACCAGTTTCCTGCTCCCAACCCTGAACGTCGTCGACAACGGTGACGGCACCGCCACGATGTCTTTTGGCCCGACCGACACGGGCCTCGAACTTGACTTCCTGCAGGACGCCACCGTGAGCGAAACCAGCAAGACCATCACGTACGGCGACGGCTCAACCCTCGAGGCGAGCATGACCTCCAGCAAAGAGCGCCTGGTCCACATCAGAGCGTCGTTGAACCAACTCGGTCTTCACGATAACTTGACCATCGTGAATGCGGAATTGAAACTCACCCGTTCATCCTACACCGGCGACCCCGTCGTTTCGCTTCATGGCATGGAAGAATCCGGTCTTTGGAACGAGGAAGAAGTCACGTGGAACCGCATGTCAACCACCGGCTTCCAGTGGTACGACGGTGGCCGTTCAAACGGCACCGCGACTTTAGCACTTGCTGACGGCAACCAAAGCAGTTCCAGTTTCACCTTTGACCTTGACCACGCCGTGCAGAATTACCTCGATGGCGGTGATGAAGACCCGCTTGACATGTTGATGGCCGTTCGTGGTAAGTACGAGTCGTACACCAACGGCGAGGGCATCGTCTTCCATTCGGCAGAGGCCTCAAACCCTTCGGACGTGCCCTCGTTCTCACTCACTTACGAGTGGGGCAGTGGGACGCCTCCAGCATCGGTTAACCTCACGGCACCTGCCGACGGGCTGGCCGTTTGGAACCAAACGGGTCACAACCTGTCTGGAAATACCCAACCTACGTTGAACTGGACGGCGCCCGCTTCGGGCGACGACATCATCTTCGAACTTGCAACCGACGAGGATTTCCGACTGCGAGAAGTGCGCGTGGACACACGTGTTGACACCGACTTCAGTCCATCGGACCAGACGCTGGCCATGACCGGGAGCAAGACACTCGAGGTCGGCAACATGTACTTCTGGCGCATGGCGACGGTCGACAGCGATGACCACTACGGGGAATGGATTTCCTCCAGTTTCCTCATCTCATCCGCAGAGAGCACATGGCTGGGCGGCGATCGATATGAGTTCCGCCTCAAGCACGGAAACGGCTCGCAGGACAACCAATATCCTGAATGCATGGACACCTACATCGACAGCGCCGCCACCAACGACAATTTCGACGGTGACTCGGAGATGACCATTGATTACAACCCGACAGGCGGTGAAATTACGGGCTTGCTTGGATGTAACCTCGTCTCGAACCTGCTCCCTGACGGCTATGCTGTTGAGTCGGCCCATTTGTCCCTCATCCTCACCTCCACGACCTTCGGTAGCCCCACCATTGGGGTGTGGGAGAGCAACCAGAACGATTGGAATGCGGAAGACGCTACGTGGGCCAGTTATGACGGGTCAAACTCCTGGGATACGGCTGGTGCCAAGGGCCTCGACCGAGGCTCCCTCCTCGACAGCGTTGCCGTCGGCACCTCCTATTCCGAAGGCGATGATGTCGAATGGAACGTGACCCTCGCCGTTCAAAACGCCATGCGGGAAGACCGCCGTGTTGACTTTATTGCGGGCATGCTCGGCGCAGGCTCAGGCGGTGCTCGGACAGCCTACTTCAGTACGGCTGAAGACTCGATGTCAAACCGCCCTGAACTTTCCTTTGTTTACGTTCCAGGTTCGGATGCCTTGCCGTCCGACCCGTCACCTTCTCTCCCCTTGAACGGTTCATGGTCAATCGGTTCAGGCGTGGACTTGACCCCGATTACACAACCTGACCTCGCTTGGAATTTCGCAGGGACCATGGCCCTTGCCGGCTACATTGTACAACTCGACACCCAAAGCGACTTCGCGTCCGTTAACGCCCTGACGTACACGTCCTGGAACGATGCTGGGTTTGACGTGACCAACAAAACATTCAGCCCACAATCGGACCTTGACGATGGAAAAACATGGTACTGGCGCGTGCGGGCCGTTTCAGCGACGAACCAGATTGGAAACTGGTCGTCGTCCTATCACTTCCAACTTCCCGACCTGAACACGGTCGTCTACAACGCCACCAAGGCTTCGGTTGAACTTCGACATCACGGTGCGTTGCCTCACCTCAACACGCCTCATCTCGTCGACACCTACGTTATCGAAAACGGCACGGGCTCGGACGATACGCATGAGAACGCCACTACCCTGAGCGTGGGTGAAGTTTCAACGGGCTACCAGTCCGCAGCCCTCATTCGTATTCCACTCGCTGAAGTCCCGCAACCCTCGGGTGCTCGAGTCACGGGCGCCGAATTGAGTCTCTTTGCGGAATACGGCTCCGTTGAGGGCGAACCGGTGGCCATCCGCCCCGTTCTTCAGCCTTGGACCACCTCCGCCAACGCAACGACCTACGACGGTACCAACAACTGGTCCGAGCGAGGCGGTCGAGACATCGGCGTGGATATCGGGGGCTACGTCGACCTCGTTGACAGCGTGGCCGATGATTGGATGGATTTTGATGTGACGGAAGCGGTCCAGGCGGCCTTGGCGAACAGCCAAAACCATCTCTCGTTGATGGTCTATACCTCGTCCCAAACCACGGACGAAATCACCTTCACGTCAACGGAAGGAAGCGCCACTGAGCGCCCGTACCTCACCTTGATCTGGGAAGACGGCACGGTTGCCACGCCAACATCAAGTGGCGTAAACGTTGGTCCGTCCAACGCCACCCTCGTCTGGGACACAACTTCGCATGCCCTCCAGGCAGACCGTTCACCCACCTTCAGTTGGACGTACAGCGGGACGACGACGGCCACCGATTGGCGCTTGTTCATACAAGCAGACGCCAACGACGACATGGCGGGCTTGTACACCTACGATTCTCGTACTTCACCTGCTGACTTCGACACGACCAACCTGACCTTCACGCCTTCTTCTGACCTGACGTTTGCCCAAGAAATTCGTTGGATGGTTCAACCCATCAACAACGGCATGCTTGGCCCTCGAAGCGCATCGACCATCTTTTACCTCCCCAACGATGTGGGTGAGGAGGTCAATTCAACGCACGCCACCCTTTCCATTCAGGAAGGGAATATCGTACCGTCGCTCTCCTACCCCAGCGTGACACACGATACCTACCTCGACACGGGAACCATCTACACCGACCGAGGTTCATCCTCCAGCCTCTATGTGGGTCTTAGCCAAATTTCGACGAGCAACCCGAACCTTCGGTCCATGACCCTCATGAACATGAATTTCAGTGCATTGCCGATGCCAGGAACCTACGAAGTTGTGAATGCTAGCTTGGAGTTTAACGTCTTGAACACCCACCAATCAACGCTCGTCGCAGTTTCAGAAATGGACTCGGCATGGACCGAATCCTCCGTCCACGCTTACCCTGCTGGAAATACGTCTTCATGGATACAAAGCGGTGGATTCTCCCTGCGAGACGCCGATGTTCCGTTTAATGCTCCGCAATGGGTCAACGATACCGGCAGCGTGGCGTTCAACGTGACGGCACTCGTGCAACATGCACTGAACAACAACATGGCGGAACTGGACGTCCTGCTCTTTGCCGTTGAGTTGGACAGCGGTGTTGATGGACGCGTTCAATTCGCATCCAGTGAAGCATCCAACATTGAAGTTCGTCCTCGCCTCAACCTGACCTACCGGACCACTACCGCCTGGACGCCGTCGTCCCCAACCGGTCTCTTACCTGCGGATGGAAGCACCTTGTGGAACACTTCACAACCCCGTCCATCCGGTTTGAACGACAGCGATTTCTCGTGGACAACCTCGTACTCGAACGAAACTCAATTGGTCGCTTGTGCCAGCGAAGATCCCCTCTTCCTCGACGAAGAGAAGACGAACTGCTACAATTCAAACGATATTCTCGCAGGTCTTTACGACAACATAACGATTGATCTTGCCAACAACACGGTGAACAGTGGCGAATTGGGGAAGGGTGATTATTGGCAGTATTGGCGTATTCGTGCCGATCAGGGCGAACGAATCGGTGAATGGTCGGTCGTTCACAAGTATCGCAACCCGACCGATCAGGGTAGCGATGACGGCAACGGCAACCACACGCTCAACATCTCCAGAGGTTCAATTTTCGAACAAACTGGCCTTTTGCCGTCGGTTCCTGATGTGGAAATTGATTCGAATGCCACCGTGAACCGAGGGAGCTCTTCCTCAATGGTGCTTGGGGTGAACAGCCTCGGTACTGGAGAAAGCCGAATTCTCATGGAGTTTGATTTGACCAACATCCCGTGGCCTTCGGCCATGACACCCACGCAGATGATGCTGCGCATGTATCAGACCAACGTCGGTGGCTCTGCCTCCACAACCATCGCCGCCTACCCGTGCAGCGGCTTTACCGAGTCCACCGTGGTGTGGTTGACGGCGCCATCGTGTTCCACCAGCGAAATCACAAGGTCAACGTTGACCCTTGCCTCGCCGGTTGGATGGATGGAATGGGACTTGACCAGCTTGGCTCAAACCAACATCGCCAACGGCAACACGACCATGACGTTCATGCTCAAGATGGTTGGAACATCGGGTTCATCACACAGCTTCTACTCATCCGACTTCTCGAACGCATCCTTCCATCCGCACCTGGTGTTGGATTATGTTGACAACGTCAACGGCATTGTTCCACCAGCACAACCGATGCTAACAGGTCCTTTGGACGGTGCGGTTCTCTATGCCGAGAACGACGGCCTTCTTTCGGCCTCCACCCAACCTGCGCTCACATGGACGCCCGTTTCTGGAGCAACAGGCTACATCGTCACGGTGGCCAACCAAACCGGTGTGTACAAATTCAAATCATGGGAGGATTCTGAAATCACCAACACCACCTTCAGGTTCTCGAATAACTTGTCCGAAGGGCAGTTGTTCTCGTGGTGGGTCCAAGGTGTGAACCAATCCATTCCCGGCCCGTCATCTTCACGATGGAGCTTTGCGGTTGGCGACCCTGACCATACCTACAACAACGATTACACCTTCACCTACACTTTCCAAACAGGTAGTGAAATTGCGGCCTTTGGACACACCAACATTCAGGACACGGTGTTGTACAGCGAGTACCCCGATACCAACTTTGCAGGTGAAACCACCATCAGTGCGGGCGACTTCTGTGGGACGCTTTGGGCCGACGAATGTCGAATCAACATCGGTCTCAACGCCGCCCAGATTCCGTTTGCCTCCTACCAGCAAGTGCACTCTGCATCGCTGGGCATGTACGTGGAATCGTGGACAGCCGTGCAAGGGGCCACCTCGGTTTCGTTCGCCGTACACCCCATCATCAACACCAACTGGGGCCAAGCCTCTGCCACCTGGAACGGCACCACCGGCGGTGTCTTGTGGGGCGCACCGGGCATGGCGTCCGGTACCGATTACGGGGATGCCGTCTCGACGACCGTGGTGAACGTGGACACCACCGGCTGGCTCTGGTTTGACATCAGCACGCTCGGCATGACCACCACCAACCACCAAGCATGGATCATCATCGCCACGCCCAACCAAGGTCACGCTCACGCTTCGTTCTACTCCGGCTCGGCCGTGAACGTGGACTACCGGCCGAAGATTTTGTTCAACACAACGAACATCACCAGCGTGGCCATCAGTCCTTCGGGAACGCTTTCCACGGATGCTGACACGGCTGTGAACTTCAATTCCGTCGCCTATGACCACCAATCCATGGTTCAGGCCCCGCCGATGACTTGGTCGTCTTCGTCCGGAAGCATTGGGAGCAACGGCTTGTTCACACCGAATCTTGTCGGAACAGTGAGCATCACCTCGTGTTTCGGTTTGGTCTGTGGCACGCAAACGATTAACGTGACCGCAGGAGCACCCACGGACCTCATCGTCACACCGTTGAGCGCTACGATTTCGGCGGACGATACGCTGACGATCACGGCTCACATGGTCGACCAACACGGAAACACAGTGCCGGGTGAGTCCATCACCTACACGCCAACCAACGGGAGCATGAGCGCCGTTATGCCGAACATCTTCCAGCCCTATGCCGTTGGTTCTCACGTCGTACGTGTGGCCCACGACGTGCCATCGGGAGAGTTTGTTGACGTTGCCGTCACGGTCGAAGCCGGAGCCCCATCGTACTTTGAGTTGAGTGGATGCGAGGGCACGGTGCCAGCCGGTGTGCTGTGTGATATTAACATCAACCTGTACGACCAGTTCGGCAATGCACTCGACATCGGTGATGCCGGCAATTTGACATGGTCCACCACCAACGGGAATTATTCCGAAATCAACCAGCAATACTTCCCAGACCACGTCGGTGTTTGGTGGTTAAACCTCACCTCCGTCTCGGGAGCCAAGGACGAACTCCAGATTACCGTCGGCCACGGTGCCATTGACTATCTTGAGTTGGATGCGTCGTCGACATCGATTACAGCCGACGATCGCATCTACATCAACACCACCCGGGTTGACGTGCGTGGAAATCGACTGCCTGTTGTGCTACCCGCTGACAACTGGACCAAGACCTCAGACGGTCAGTTGACGCCTGGTGCACCTGCCATCTGGGATCCGGTGAAAACGGGATCAAAGATTCTCGAGGCCCGATACGAAACGGAATTGACTCAAATCATCATCGATGTTGAAAAGGGGAAAACACAGGCTTTGCGGATTACCGTGGACGATGAAATCTCGACGTGGATGCACTTTGACATCACGGCCGATGATACACTTGAAGCAAAAATCTTCGCCATCGACGGGAAAGGTAACCAGTGGGCCGTTCCAGAATCAAACTGGTCACTCGACCACCCAACGATTGAGAATCCATCCAACTTCCTTGAAGTGCTGACGGGCGACTCAACAACCTTCACGCCGTACTATGCCTCCGATTTGCCCTACACGCTGATAGCGACCTACAGCGACGCAGAAACCGACCTGAGTGTCGCCATCAACATCACGGTGGACCACGGCATGCTCAACACCGTCACCATCGAAGGTGTGGCCAACGACCCGCTGCGTTCAACCGGCGCCGTCATAGAAATGACCTCGGACTATGCCATTGACTTCAGTTCCGAACTGTTTGATACGGATAACAACCGGATTTCTTCGGACGAATTGACCTGGCTTGAGGTAAACGTGGATTCCGGAGACGTTCGCGACATCACAACCCAACTCCTGCTTGATGAGATGCGATGGGAAGCAACAACGGTTGGTGAATGGCGCATTGAAGCCTTCAGCATCAGCGGTACTGGATTCAACATCACCGACAGCGTCGCCATCACCGTCCTGCACGGTGAAGCCGTCACGGTGGCGGCCGACCTCTCCACCACGTCGCCAACAGCGGGTGACCGTGTGGACATTCAGGTGACCGGTACCGACGCTGACGGCAACCAGTTTGCCCAAAACGTTGAGTGGACGGAAGACGGCGAGAGCGTCCCAACCCTCAGCATCATCACCACATCGGAAGGAACCTACACCTACGACGCCGAGGTTGCGGGTGTTCACACCCTCGAGTACAGCGTCGGTGGTGCGGTGTCCACTGCAGAAATTACGGTTTCTGCCCAAAGCATTGTTGCTCGATTGGAAGTGAACCTTTCCACCGACCGGCTTGAGCAACTCGAAAGCCTTGATGTCAGCATCCGAGCCTTTGACGCCTTCGACAACGAGATTCCTGTGCCCGGTAGCGTCCAAGTAGAGGCAACAGGCCGAGGTACAACCATCATGACGTCCTCTGAGTTGTGGTCTGTCACCACCCTTGACGACGGGCCACAAACCATCACGGTCAGTGTTGGGGCTGTGCGAGTCAATGAGGAAATCACCGTGGATGGCAACCTGCAAGGCTTCTTTGAAGCTGGAGGAACATTGTACTACGTCGGAGCAGGTTTGCTCGGTTTGGTCGGTGTTGTGCTCCTTGGACTGGGCGTTTCGTTCATGCGAAACAACCGAATGAGCGATGATTGGGACGATGACGACTACGACGACGAAGATGACGAACGTCCTTCCGGTCCAACCGGTCCAGCACCGGGCCCAACCGGCCCAGCGCCAGGTCCAACCGGCCCAGCGCCTGGACCATCAGGTCCACCCGCTGAAGAAGCCCCGCCAGAGGAAGAAGAGGAAGAAGAACCCGACACCACCTTTGACGAAGACGGCACGGAATGGTGGGAAGACGATGACGGCACCTGGTGGTATCGTAATCCCGGAGAAGAAGATTGGCAAGAGTACTCGGAATGAGGACGTGATTCGGTGAACGCAATCAAGACCAGCGCTTTTCTTGTTGCGCTGTTCATGGTGGGTTCCTGGTCGGCAACCGCCCCGCTTCTGTTGGCAGAAAATCCTGAGATTTCTCGGTCGGGTACGGCGGATCGGGTGGTCATCAATGACCCACCTGCTTCAATCTCGGCGGACGAAGTCTATGCCTTCGAGGGCATCATTTACGACGCCGTGAACAACATCGTTGGTGGCGATATCTCATGGTCGGCAAGCAATGGAACCATGTCCGATGACGGTTTGTTCTACCCGTGGTCTGCTGGATTGATTGAAATCGTTGCAGAACACAACGGACTGCGCGGCTATCACAACATCACGGTCGAAGCCGGTGTGCCGACCTCCATCGATATCACGCGACTGTCGGTTGGTGTTCTTGAGCCAACCACCCTTACGGCCGACTTGGTGGACAGTCGAGGGAACCGCATGGCGGGCCTTTCTACCATGGTGTGGGACATTGATGGAGAATACATCGGCCATGGTGAGCCGACATGGACCGCAGATGCGCTCGGTGAATATCAGGCTCGGGTCCGCTACAATCAATTGGAAGCCCGTGCAACCATCACGGCCGAGGCTGGTGCACCACATGCCTTTGTGTTTGACGACCCCATTGTTATCCGCGCAGGAACGCTTCAGAAAATCACTCCACATTTGGTTGATGCCAACGGTTTTGAGATGTCCCTCTCCAATGTAGGCTCGCTCGCATGGTTTGCAGAGAACGGGTCCTTCAATGCACAAGGGGAGTACCTCGCAACCAACACGGGTCGGTGGCTTATCTCCGTCTCCGCTGGAAACATCACGGGGAGCACCACGCTCCTTGTCATACCCGGAGACGCCGTTGCTTCGGAGTTGATGGTGGTCGATTCACCGGACGAATTCATGGCCGGGGAATCCTACGAATTGGTGTTTGAGCGACGAGATGCGAACGGCTACATCGGTTTTGTTTCGCCGTCCATTCATTCGGTCAGTGCCACGTCAGGAGGTCTTTCGGTCGATGATGATCATCGTGTGTTTTGGAATCCCTCGGCAACCGGACCGGCAACCATCACGGCGCTTGACGGTACCGTAAGCACCTCGTTGGAACTTGAGGTGAAGCATGGACGTGCCATCGATATTGGCTTCCGTCTTTCGCCCAGGTCACCGACAGCAGGCGATCAAGTGGTCATCGAACTTGTCGCTGAAGACGTGAAAGGAAACCGATGGGCGGTGGAGGGGACCATCACCATGACCATGGGTGAGGAAGACAAGGTCACTGCTGAACCGAACTATGTGCTTTTGCAAGCTGAAGCAGCCCGTTCGTGGCGCTTTGACGGCAGTTGGTTTGACAACACCAGCGGCGCCATGTTTACGGCCGACTCAGCCTTTGATGTCCGACCGGGTCGTTTGGCTTTCATCACGCTTGAGGGGGAAGGGAGTCGTGTGCCCGCCGACGGTGAGTTGGACCTCAATCCGGGATTCTATGATGCCTACGGCAACGAGTTGGGAGATCTCGCACTTAACTGGACGCTCGACGGCGAAGACATCACCTTGGAAATGCTCCTCAACGATGGACGTTGGACCGCCACCAGCGTTGGCGGTCATGAACTCCGTGTCAACGCTGACGGTGTGTTCGCTACCGTTCGGTTGACCGTTGTCGCAGGGACCGCCCACGCCCTCATGACCGATGCCGACGCTGGCCTCGTTGTCAAAGCGGGTGAGCCGCATGACCTCTTCATCCAAGTGGTGGATATTCACGGGAACATCGCTGAATCCATCTCGGCGACGACTTCGCTCAACACCTCGCTCGGGGAAATGACGGCCTCACAAACCGGCCTAGGTTATTGGGAATTTACCGGGAAGAAGGTCGGCTCTTACGAATTGGTGCTGGAAGACGAGGGAGCAACGCATGTCATTCCCCTAACGGTTGAAGCCGGTGCACCAATCCGAATTCAAGCGACCTTGAGCCGAACGACCATTGCCGAGGGCGATGTCGTGCTGATGAATGCGTTTGCCACCGACGCCTATGGAAACACGTTGAGCATTCCAAAGGCCAACACCAGCGTTTCATGCACGGCCGGCCCCGCTTCTTTCGTCACCAACGGAACGTGGGAAATTGATGTTCAAAACGGCGGCACCGACCGCTCCTGTACCATTCGATGGAGCGGCCTGTTGGCGCAAACCTTCTACGACGTTGACGAAGTGTTGCTCGGTGGAGCGGTGGGTTCCACCAACACCGCCATGACCATGGCCGCCCTTCTCCTCTTCCTTCTTCTCGCTGTGTTGGTTACCCTTTCGCGAAAGGCTGCTGAAGTGTCCAGGGAAGGATGGGTTGAGGAGGCCTTTGATGAATATGAGGACGATGAGGAAGAGGCGATTGAAGCCTCAGGGTCTCAGAACATCGTTGACGATACGCCGCTGCATGAACGGCATGGATTGACGCTCGAATCAATGAAGGCGCTTGCGGAAGAAGCCGGCAAGGTTGGTGTTATGCAAGCCACGCCCTCCACGGTTCAGGGTCAAACGGGATGGTATGTTGATGTCTCAGAAGAACTGCAATACTGGGAAGTCACCCCTGCCGGTGAGTGGATTCGACACGAATGAACTTGATGACCTGGCAGACGCGGGTTCATATTGGATGACCCATCAGTCTTCACCGATAGCATGGAGATTCAAGTCCTCATTGACCGCCTCAACGAAGCGCTGGGTTGGGAATTACGAGCCCTCAACATGTATGCTCATTACGCCGCTAACATTCAGGGCATTCACCGCCTCCAACTCGACCCCATGTTCAACGAAGAAGCCTCAGAATCGCTCGCTCATGCTGATGTGGTCCGCCGGGCTGTTGTGAAACTCGGTGGTGTGCCCGTGACGGAGCGCAACCCCCACCCCATCGTTCACACGACCGACTACAAGGCCATGCTGGAACGTTCCCTTGAGACCGAGACCAAGGCCGCCGAGGTGTATGCTGGTATCATTGAGTTGCTCGAAGAGGTCGGCGACCAGGAGATGTACGACGCCATCGAGCAAATCTACTTCGCAGAACTGCGGAGCCTGGAGAATCTTCGGTTGATTCTCGCTTGAGCGTTCTTCGCTTGAATGCAAAAACGGGAGCGGTTTCAACTGCTTTTTTCGGCGTCACTGTCGTCCCGGCCCAACAAGGCATTCAGAGGCGTAGAACCTTCTCGAGGTTTGACATTTTTCCGCCCGTAGGCGTACCAGGCGAGGATGCCGAGCAGGATGGCTCCACCGCCGCCGAACAGGGCTTTCTTCCCCATTAACACCAACATAAAGATGCCCGCCACGGTGCCGTAAATTTGTGGCAACGGGTACAACGGGGACCGGTAAGTTGGGTTCCATTCGTGTTTTGGGCCTGCACCACGAAGCACGACCACCGTTAGATTGAGGACGATGAACACCATGAGGATGAATCCAGAGGCAAGTTCTGCGATGACATGGACGTCGAACGAGTAGATGGACACGGCCATCAACAGGCCAGTGAGCAAGATAGGCCAGTGCGGTGTCTTGTATCGCTCGTTGAGTTCACCGAGTGAGGCTGGGAGCACGCCGTCCTTGGCCATGGCGTAAAGGAAGCGTGAGGATGAGAGGACGCCGGCGAGGGCCATGGACGCCATGGCGATGATGGCGACAAACGAGGCGATCAGTACTACGGCCGTGCCTGCCACAGAGTCGGCAAAGACCGAGATGGGGTTTTCAACGGCGTGCGGCGGGGTTCCGGTCATGAAGGCCCCCGGGTCCATCACGGCGGCCATGATGTACGCCACGACGGCGTAGAGAAGGGTGGCGATGAAGAGGGATTGAATCATGCCTCGAGGAAGGTTTGTTTCTGGGTCGATAACCTCTCCCCCAATCGCTCCGACCTTGATGGCCCCGGAAAAGGCAACGAACACGAGGGCGGCGGCCGTTCCCATGCTCAGGCTGACGGGTTGGAAGTTTTCGACGGGTCGGCCGAGGTCCAAGTCCGGGGAGAACAAGGCCATGATGCACAATACCACGACCATGGCCATGGCACCCGTCACGATCGGGATTTGGACCTTCTTGATGGCCTTCACTCCGGTCAAGTTGACGAGCAGAATAAACGCAAGCAGCACCATTGCAATAGCGTTTGAGTTGACGTTTTCGATGCCGTAATGGTCGGTGATGACCTTCATGTAGGCTGCAAAACCAACGAGAGCAAAAGCTGATTTGAGCATAAACGATGCAAACAATCCTAACCCGCTGATGGTGCCGACAAGGTATCCATAGGTGCGTTCAGCATAAACGTAGAATCCTCCGGACTGGGGCATGGCACTGGCCAATTCTGCTTTGGAATAGGCACTGGAAATCACCACGCTGCCGGCCAAGATGAAGGCGAACCACATGCCGGGGCCCACCACTTCATGGGCAAAGGCAGGGAGAAGGAAAATTCCCGATCCCAGCATCGATGACAACGAAAGAATCACGAGGGTTTTCAGACCGATGGTGCGGGCTAGTTCAACCGTTTTTTCAACGCCCATAGAAATTCCCCGAATTCCGACAAGCCTTTGGCTTGTATTACCCCGTAAGTGGAGCCTGTCCTTGAACTCTTGTCCGATTAGGGGAATCAATCGCCGAAATCCGGAAATTACTCGCCGAGGTGGACGATGACCTTCATTTCCACTGCAATGGGCGTTGGAAGTGCGTCGATGGCCAGCGTTGTCCGAGTCGGCCCCACTTTTCCGAGGGTTTCGGCCCACACCTCGTTGTAGCCTGCAAAATCACGCTTCATGTCCACCAAGAAGGTGGTGACGTCAACGACTTGGTCCATGGAGGCGCCTGCCTCCTCTACAATGCGTCGTACATTGTTGACGACGGCGTGGGTTTGGGCCCGGATGTCATAGTCCAACGGCTCTCCGTTTTCATCGTGAATCGGTCCGCCAGGAATAGCATTCGTGCCGGGTTGCCGGGGCCCCACGCCCGAGAGGAAGAGCATGTTACCGACTTTTCTTGCATGGGGGTAGGCGCCAACTGGTTTTGGAGCCGCCTCGGTGTTTACCGAGCCGTCCGCTTCCGTTGGGTCCCAAAGCTCAGGGCCGTTGGCGTCAGCACGGGGTGCGGGCTGAGGAGTTGGCTCGGCTTCTTCATCATCGGCGGCGTCAAGAACACCTCGTTCCCCGTGGAAATACTCCACATCGTCCTCGTCGTATTCCTTGTCGCCGATCCCCGTTGAGGTTGGGTCGATATGAACCACAGCGCCACCCGCGCCGTGAATGGCCTCGTAGGCCAGCACGCGACCCGTCAAGTCGTTGCGGTTGCCGTTCATGGCGGAAAGCCACCACATCGGTTTGAAGGCCACCACTTTTTGCACGCGAATTTGGCGGTGAATGGTTCTGGAAAGTTGACCGACGTCTTCGAGACGGCCTTGTTCAAGGAATTCGAGAATTTTCCGATTCCACTCGTCGTCCTTGAGGGAGTGGATTTTGTCTTCCTTTGCCTCGATGAAGTCGGTGAACATCCGATTGGAGAGGGACATGGCCGTGATGGCCACGGCTTTTCGACCCTGGGCTTGAATCACATCAAGACACGATTTGGCGAGCACCGTGGTTTCGGTTCGGTTCGCATACATGTTTGAGGAAACGATGACTGCAGGAATGCGGTTGTCAGGGTTGAGCAAGGTCAACGCCACCACGGAACCCACGTCGATGGGGAATCCTTTGTAGTTCACACAACGGCTCTGAAGGCCTCGGTTTCGGTTGGCATCGTCCCATGCATGGGCGAAGTCAGCATCGATGTTGAACGAGTAGGGGATGGAGCCCAAATCGTGGAAATCATGGTCGACCATCACCCATTCGGGATTGGGGTCTGCTTGGATTTGATGGCCGATGATGGAAGGCCATGTGGTGGAGTAAATGATGAGCAAATCCGCTTCAAGGTCTTGAATCGTTTGAGCCGCCTCGTCAAACGCATCGCGAAGCTTTCTCCACCCTGGATTCTGGTCCGGTGCAAGCACCGTATGCGGGTGAACAGGGACCACAAAGGAGGCCACGACCTCGCCTTGACTCATCCCTCGGTCACCTCATGGGCGTAGCACGGCCATTCCACGACTGCGTTGCCCGTGCCGATGATGGTGCCGTAGCCGTGAAGGATGGCGGGATAGTTGGGAACGTCGAGGGTTGAAAGCAACCAGGAGAGTCCACCACCGTCGCTTTCCGCGATGGCTTGTTCGGTGAACTCAGGCATTTCGTCGAGGATGCGTTGGGCTTGGCCACTACGCATGTAATCGATCATTCGCATGTCCCACAGGTGCATGGCGTGACTGGTGATGTGCTCCTTGCTCATGTCTTCTGGGACTTCGGATTCGGTCGTGAAATGGCGATGAGAGAGCGAATTGCTGGCCAACACCACGACCTTCTTTCCACTGGCCTCAATCGCCTTCCGGGTGACTTTACCGAGTTCAATCATGATCTCCTGCATCACTTCAACGGAATAATAGGCCGTAGAGCGGTTGCTTGAGATGACGACGAGAGGCTTGTCCCAGTCCGGATTGAACAAATGGCCCGTGGTGATGGTGCCGTAATCAACTCGGAAGTCAGGGTTTTCCATCATTTTTACCGGGAGTCCAGCCGCTGCTGCTTCGTCATGAATGGCTTGGGCGAGTTCGACGTCCACGTTCATGTCGTAGTGATAGCGGAAGAGGTTCGGGAAGATGGGGTCCACAGAAAGGCCCTCAAAATGCGGCAATCCGAGGAAATGCGTGCCGACATACGTTTGCCAGTGGGGAGAGAGGAGGACAATAGCATCGTACTCGTGGTCGGCGAGGGATGCACGGAGGCGTTCATACCCCCAGCGCAACTGCTCCCATCCGCCTTCAGCCACGGGTTCATTTTGCGGCGGGTTTTCTGCATAGACCAAATGTGGGGGGTGAGGTGCGAGGCAGCCCGCAACAATCTGGCCCTTGCCCATGTTTCACCCATAGCGATGAGGTTTAATTCATCATCGGCGTTCTTCATCAAGAGGTGCAAACGCGAAGCCATAAACGGCCGGTTGCCGTGGTTCAACCATGGGGGAAGAAGCGGTGGAGGCTGAGGCTCCCGTAGAGATTCCTGTTCAACAACCCGTCTCTGCGACTTGGAAAGAGACATGGGATAATGTCATCTTCCCGACGTTGTTTGGCTTGGCCGTCGGTGCTGCTTGGCAAGCGCTGATTTCTCCGCAGTTGACGTACGGTCTGCCCAATCCTCCACAAGGGGCACTCATCGTGATGATGCTCTGTTCGCCTCTGCTGCACAAAATGCTCACGCCCCACCCACAAGCCATGTGGGTTGACTATCTCGGTGGGATCGCCGTTCTTGCCCTTCCACTGATGTTCGTGTGGTCCACGGGGCTGGGTGGTTTCGTCTGTGGCGGCTACCTTGCCGTCGTGGTTTGGATTTGGTTGAGTACTTCGTGGTGGCGCTTCCACCTACCACCGTTTCGTCTCGCCATCTGGCACACGTTGGGCGTGAACATTGGGGCGCTCGGGGGCTCGCTGCTCTACTACAGTCTGCTGGGTTGAATCACGACGTGTAGGATTCGTCTTCGTTGGGGAAATCCCCCGACCGAACATCGGCGCAATAGCCTTTGATGGCGCCGTCAATCTCCTCGGCGAGGTTGAGGTAGCGGCGCAAGAAGCGTGGGGAGAAATCCATCGTGATGCCCAACAGGTCGTGAAGGACGAGGACTTGCCCGTCCACATCGGGACCAGCACCAATCCCAATCGTTGGAACGGTCAATTCGGCGGAGACGCGCTTGGCGAGTTCTCGTGGAATTTTCTCAAGCACGATGGCGAAGCACCCAGCGGCTTCGAGGACTTTGGCGTCGGCGATGAGTTTCTCCGCCTCCTCGTCTTCTTTGGCTCGCACAGAATAGGTGCCAAACTTGTAGATGGATTGCGGCGTGAGTCCGAGATGGCCCATCACGGGGATGCCAGCGGTCAAGATACGCTCAACCGACTCGACGATTTCTGCCCCGCCTTCCAACTTGACCGCGTGGCCGCTGGATTCTTTCATGATACGAATTGCCGAATCGAGGGCTTGGCGTGAGTTACCCTGGTAGGTGCCAAACGGCATGTCAACCACCAGCAGGGCGCGGTCAACGGCTCGCTCAACGCACTGAGCGTGGTAGATCATGTGGTCGAGGGTCATGGGAACGGTGGTCACCTGCCCCGCCATCACGTTGGACGCCGAATCACCGACCAGAATCACATCGACACCGGCCTGGTCGACCAGTCGAGCAAGCGAGTAATCATATGCGGTGAGCATGGTGATTTTCTCACCTGCACGCTTCATTTCCTGAAGCGTGTGGGTTGTCACCTTCCGTGCTTCAGCGTAGACGGACATGGTTGTTCCAGCGGCCACCGTGTTTTCAATTCGTCGCCTACGCTTATTCTGCTTCATCACCGAAGCCGAAAACTTGGTTTTGGAATTCGTGCAGGGCTTCGGCAGCGTTGGCGCAGGCCAGCAGTTGTTGCCTCGACTCTAGGTCGTTGAGGCAAAGGGCTGCGATGTTGTAGATGGATTCTTTTCGCTCGCTGATCTGTTCCTCACAGATGGAATTTACCCATTGGTCGAGCACGTCAACATCGACGTTCATGCCCCGTCCTGCTCGGTGGACGATGGTGTTCGTGAGGGTGCGAAGGAAGTCTTGGTCGTCATCACTCAGTTCGCCCACTTCGTCGAGGTAACTCACGTTGGCGGCGATGTACAAGTTACTGTGGGTCGCATCCTCGGGGAGGTGTTCGAGGAGCGTATCAACATCGGGAGCCACCCCTTCTTCGATGAGGCCTGCCATTGACGGGTCGGAAAAGGGAGGAAGGGCGGGCTCAATGACGCTGTCAATCAAGAAGCGTCGTCCACCGGTGATGGTGATGAAGTGATTGACGCCCCGTGTTTCATGATTGACAATGATGGCTTCACAACCGTGGCGTCGGGGTCCATCCCAGCCGTTGGTTGGCTCAAACGGGTCGTTCATGACCAGTCCGAAGGGGCGCTCATCAAGGATACAGGTGTCGAGCATCTGTCGATACCGTGGCTCGAAGACTCGCAATTCCTGAAGTTCTCCGGGAAACAGGACCATGGGCAAGACGAAGAGCGGGAGGGGGTCTTCGTCCATGCTTTCACCTCACGGCGGAGGCATTTGAACATGTGTTCTCAAGGGTTCTGCACGCAGATATTGGTGAGTTCTGAGAAGAAGTTGAGCGACCATGAACCGCCTTCACGCCCCACACCGGATTGTTTGACGCCACCAAAGGGCGTTCGGAGGTCTCGGTTGAGCCACGTGTTAACCCAGACAATGCCGGTATCAAGACGCTTGGCAAACGCATGACCGCGGGCAGAATCGGCGGTCCACACCGACCCTGCGAGACCGTAGTCGGTGCAGTTGGCCATCTCGACGGCTTCGTCTTCCGTGGAGAAGGGGTGAAGGGTGACAACGGGCCCGAAGATTTCCTCGGTTGCCGTGCGTGATGTGTGGCTGAGGCCGTCGATGACCGTTGGGCGAAGGAAGGCGCCCTTACTTGGCACACCTTTCACCGGTTGCTCGCTGGACGTACCGCCGGTCAACACAATCCCGCCTTCCTCAAGTCCGAGGTTGATGTAATTCTCCACTTTGTTTTGATGATCTTTTGAGATGACGGAGCCCATGACCGTTGCTTCAGAACTCGGGTCGCCGACATTGATTTCGCTCACCGCTTGAACAAATTTGGATTTGAACTCGTCGTAAATCGACGCATCAACCAGCACGCGAGAACCGCACAAACACACTTGTCCAGAGTTGGTGAACGAAGCTCGAACCAACCCGTCCATGACCTCATCCAAGGGTGCATCGTCCAACACGATGGTGGCGTTCTTTCCTCCCAATTCCAAGGAGAGTTTCTTGAACATCGGTGCGGCCGTACCGGCGACAATTTTCCCGGTTGCGGTACCGCCAGTGAACGAAATCCCGCGGATGTCCGGGTGTTCCACGATGGCCTGACCGACTTCGGGGCCAAGGCCATGAACCAAGTTGAAGACCCCTTTTGGAAACCCGATAGCGTCCAAGGTTTTGGCAAGGTGGTTGGCGGTCATGGGCGTGAGTTCGGAAGGTTTGGCCACGATGGTGTTGCCCATCAACAGGGCAGGAGCAACCTTCCACGTAAGCAAATAGAGCGGAAGATTCCACGGTGTGATGAGCCCAACACAACCGACGGGTGAACGGTGGACGTGATTCACCGCCCCGTGGTCGGCGAAGGTTGGTTCGCTGTGCTCGCGACCAAAATCTGCAAAGAATCGGAAATTGGACACCGAACGACTGGCATCAACTCTTCTGGCGAGTGTGATGGGCTTACCGGTGTCCATGCTTTCGAGTTGGGCAATGGTTTCAGCATCAGCCTCAAGCGCATCGGCGATGCGATGAAGCCAGGCCATTCGCTCCTCCATGGTCGTCTGGGACCAGGATGGTAGCGCACTGAGCGCTGCCCGTGTTGCCTCGGCCACATCGTCCGATGAAGAACGAGGCAAGGTGGTGATCACCTGGCCCGTGGCGGGGTTGACGGTGTCCAACGTTGCGTTGGATGCAGCGGGTTGGAAGATGCCGTTGATGTAGTTCAAAACCGGGTCCATCACACCACCTCCGGGTCGTAGTGCCATCGGTCCTGGTCCGGGTCCCATTCGTCCCATGTTGGAACGGTCTCGAGCACCTCAACATAGCGCTCGGGCACGATGCCGGGGACGATGAAGGCCTTTTGTCGATGCAACGGGTAGGGATTCCGAAGGTTGATGCCGAGGACGCCCAGCAGGGCTCTCGCCACATACCAGGTCGCCTGTGAATTCCATCCGTGGGCGATTTTCACCACGATACCGAGGCCTTTCGGATAGTCAGGATGCTCAATGGCCAGCCCCAACAATCCATCGGCGCCTTCTTTGGCGATGACACGTCCTTCTCCTGCTTTCAATACGGTTGAATCAAGGCGGTTGAACCCCCCGACCAGGTCTGGATGGCGGACCATCGCCTCCCAAATCCAATCATCGTCCTTGTCTCTGACCAGACCAGCGTAAATCTGAGCCAATTCTGAAACGGTGTTGGAGACGGTGGGAAGGCCACACCCGTCCTTGGCAATGCGAAGCGGTGTCCATTCCGCACCGAGGTAGGTGCGCAATTGCTCCATGTACGCGTGGAAGACTTCGTGCGTTGGAAGCGTGTACCCTGCACGGTTCCATCCCTTCATGCGGCATCCACGCAGGATGGCTGCGTGTTCACCCGAACAGGTGTGAAACCAGCGCCGAGGGCGACGGACTTGACGGCCGAATTGAATCAGGGGCACATCGAGGGGGGTCAACATCAACGGCCATTCGGATTGGCTCAGAAGGGATTGCGCCGTTGCGACGTGTTCGGTGTCGCCGTTGTGCGAGGCCACAGCGATGGCCTTTTGTTCCCATGAACAATCTTCCAGTTCTTTGGTGAAGGCCTTGAGCATGAAGGGTTTCATCATCGAGCGGCCATAACACAGCACGTTGCCTCCGAAGGAATGGATGACTTCGTCGCCGTGTGCCCAAGCCACGGCTCCATGGATGGTCGTTTCAGAAACGCCGTTTCGTCGGTAATCCACCAGTGGTTCCCAAGCCACGTCTCGGCCCGTCGGAATCCCTTCCACCTTCTCACCCAGCGGTGATTGCGGGTACATCGCCGAACCTGGTTTACCTGGCTGGACCGCCGAATAGGTGTCGTGATGGATGCCCATCTTCATGCCCCCTTCAACATGGATTCAACAAGCGGAACAACCTGTTCCATGTAGGCCGTCATGTTTCGACAAACCCGCTTGGAATCGTGATTGAAGAAGTCAAACCACGCCATGATGCGGTCGTCTGGATGAAACCGTTCCACCATTTGCTGCGCCACTTCCTCAACGTTGCCAATAAGAGCATTGTTCGCCGCTTTGGATACCTTCTCAGGGTCGATGGTGCCCTCGAGGGCGTTCCAGTAAGCGCCCAAGGCTTGGTCTGCTTCGGCTTGAGCAGCCTTGCTTTGTTCCTCTGCGGATAGCCCTTCTTCAGCGTTCAAGAAAACAAAGCTGGTCCGAGGCATGTCGCTTCGCTTCCACTCACCTCCTTCGGGATGGTAGACTTCACGCATGCGTTCGTGGGTGGCGTCAATCACCTCCGGTGAGGTGATGGAGAGGTTGAACACCTTCACGGGGAGGATGGTGTTGACGAAGGTTTGCGCCCGAGGGTCGTGCGTCCCTGCGACCAACTTGAGCAAGGACCGACGGAACGAGGTCGGGACGATTTTGAGGTCTTCAAACACGTACCTTGAGGGGATGAGAATTTCTTCGGGTGGTTGTTCAAGCGCTTCAAATTCAACCGCTGCATCCTGCACCGCCTGCCAGTCTTCATCGCTTCTGAAGTTCGCCCGTGTCAGCACGGTGGGGCGAATCATGCCCGAATTGATGACATCGCCCCGCAACAAACGAAGGAAAATTTCGGCGGCTTCCATGAAAATTTGGCCTCGGAGTGCTGGCCAAGCCGCCTCTTCAATGGAGGTTCGTGGCACAATGCCGTAGGGGCGCGCCATGAACTCAAAGCGTCCGGCGGAGAATCCGACGTGAAGACAGCGATGCTCGTTTTCATCCAAACCGTGCAGACTCAACACGTTGGCCATGCGTTCAGCCTGAGCGATGGGTCCGCCCGAAGCGAGGATGGAGACCACGGCACTGCCAATTTCGATGTTGCTCGTACGCCGAAACGATTCCAAGGCCAACTGTGGGAAATCGGTGCACAGGCCGACCTCGCCTTTCCAGTGCGGTACGACTGGGTGCTGGTTGGACTTCTGCGTCTCGGTTGAGAGGTGGGCTTGAGCAATCCATCCAACGCCGAAGCCAAGTCGGTCTGCGCATTCAAGCTGTTCAAAATAATTCTTCATCATCGTGGCTTCGGTGGGAAGATGCCCCTCTTCATCGGGCGTTTGGGAGATGGAGAAGAAGATGTCATGCTCCATGCTCACTCACCGTTTGCTCCATATCGCCATGGCTCATAATGGGTGTGGCGAACTATGCTTCGTCTTCAGAGGGTCGTGGCTGATTTTTGAGGTCGGTTAAATCGCTGATGCGTTGTCGTAATTGTGGAGGTGCTGCGGCGTCTTCTGCAATGAATTCATGAAGGCAGTCTGACAGAACGAGCATCGCCGTTTCAAAATCTTCACGGATTTCAGCAAGGTCCGCAAGGCCCCATCTGGCGACCAATTGGCCCGAGAGACTCCCGAGTTGCTGGGCTCGCTCAAGGGATTGCGTGAACAGGTCTTGTGCGGTGGAAAATTCCCCGATGGTCGCTTGGCAATGAGCCAAATCAGCGAGGGCTTCCATTTGGCCTACTTCGTCCTTGAGGACCATGAGCAATTCCAAACGTTCGGTCCCAACAGCAATGGCTGTGGCTTCGTCATGCTGTCGTTTCGCGATGGTCATGAGCAGCGCCATGCCGTAGGAACGCCCTTCGTCATCGTCAAGGGTTTGTCGCAGGCGAAGAGCATGTTGAGCCGTTGCCCGTGCTTCGTCGAGTTGACCTTCTGCAAGGTAAAGCAGCGCGACGTAGTGATTGACGGCGGCCGTGAGGGCTTGAGCACCCTCCATTGCTTCGGCGTCCTCGGCGAGCCGAAGGTAACTTTCAACGGAGGCCTCCATCACCTTCAGGGCCTCAAATTTGGCCCATCCTCGCTCTTCATCATCGGTGGCGATCTTGCTTGCGTGTTCGAGTAATTGTTCAACCAATTCCTGGTTTCCAACCTCTTGAGCGAGCGGAATCAACCGGAGCGCAAGCGACGTGTTGATGTTGTCCATCGAGCCACCGTCGGTCAACATGCGGAGCACCTGCCCCGCCATTTCAGGAGACATGTCCGTGTCCATGGTATCGCCTCAAATGGAGCGTAAACGACCGCCGTCCACGGCCAAACTCACGCCGCGGATACCTCCAGATGCGGGCAGACAGAGATAGGTGATGGCGCTTGCTGTTTCAAGCGGGTCGATGAGACGGCCGATGGGAACTTGATTGAGCCACCCTTCACGAACGGATTCAGCCGATTTGCCCGTTCGCTCCTGGATGGATGCCGAAAGATTACCCAACCGTTCGGTGTCGGTAAATCCCGGTAGCACGTTGTTGATGGTGATGCAGGGTGCCAGTTCGTTGGACATGGATTTCGCCCAAGAGGCCATGGCCCCTCGGAGGGTGTTGGACAGTCCGATGTTGGGAATGGGTTCCTTGACGGACGTGGAGATGATTTGGACGATTCGACCGAATCCCTCACTCTCCATGCTGGGAGCGGCGGCTTTGACGAGGGTGTGGGCGGCGTGAAGATGGCGTCGAAAGGGGGCATCAAAATCGCCAACATCGTTGTTGAGCAAGGGTCCACCAGGCGGCCCGCCAGCGTTGTTGATGAGGATGTGGACCGGCCCCAAGGTCTCCACAGCCGAAGCAAAGGCCGATGCGATGCTTTCCGTTTCCTCAAGGTCCAATGCCAAGGCTTGATGTCGACCCGTCCCGAGACGACCAAGCTCTTCACATAGGGCGGTCAACGCCGCACCGTTTCGAGCACAGACGGTGATGTTCGCGCCGGCTTTGGCGAGCATTTTTGCGGTCGCCTCACCAATGCCTTTGCTCGCACCGCAGACGAAGGCATGCTTGCCTTCAAGCGCTGTCGATACGAACGGGTAGTCGCTGCCGAGCAGGTCCATGTGTCGTGGAATTCGCCATAGGTCATAGGCCTTGGGATGTGCCCCAGAACCTGCGGGGGCCTTCATCTGACCTCATCACAACCAGTCGAGAACGGTGTTGAGTTGCACCAACCAGTCGTCTGATGCAACATCGATGATATCGTAGTGGTCTCCAGGTAGCCAGACTTTCTGAACATCTGCGCCTTTGGCTTTCATCACCCGTGCATAGGTTTCCGACTGCTCGAGCGGTACATCCACATCGTCTTCACCGTGAAACAGCAGAACGCTGGTACGTGGCGGATGGTCAACGGGATTGAGTTGGCCCCACACCGTTTCGTTTTCTTCCGGAGCGCATCCAATCCATCGTCGAACGGCGTCGCCGTCGTCCGAAAGACGGGCGTGGTCCGCACCGATGAGGTCGGTCAGCGGGGCCTGCGCGATGGCCAACCACGGTCGCCGCTCTGCCTTGGCACTCATCAGCAGGGCCAATTGTCCGCCAGCGGAATGCCCCATGACCATGGAACGTGTGATGTCAATGCCGGGTAACAACGCGAGTTGGCCCCAAGCTCTCAACACATCGGAGAGCGTGTCCATCCACACGCCTTCCTCACCGGGCTTCCATCGTTTGAACTCGATGTTCCATGCTGCAACTCCGGCCTCGGCAAGGTCTTCAGCGATGGGTTGCATGAGGTCCAGCGTGTATTCTTCTTTCCAAAATCCACCGTGGATGAGCATGATGCACGGGATTCCCTCGTCCTTCTGGAACGGTGAGGGGTCGTCCGGCATGTAGAGGTCAGCGTACTGCCACGCTTCAGCCCCCCATTGCATTCGGTCGACGGCCATGGCTCAAACAAAGGGAGTTGGGCTTTCATGCTTGTGTCGCTTCCTTGCGACCGCTTGAACTTCGAGATTCAAGGGCAGTATCGACGGAGGTCGCGAGGGAAGAGGACCGTTTCTCTGACGTTCTTGGCCCCGGTCAATTTCATCAAAATTCGCTCAACTCCAAGTCCCCATCCTGCGTGAGGGGGGACGCCGTGGCGGAAACCAGCCACATAAAATTCGAACTCTTCGGGGTCCAAATCCATCGAGCGCAAGTTGTCGACCAAGACATCGATGCGATGTTCTCGCTGACCACCCGAGGTCATCTCGTCTCGACCGAAGTTGAGATCAAATCCTCGTGAGAGCTGTTCGCCCGTGCTCCCAATTTCGCCCTCAATTTGATGGATGTAAAACGGTTTGAGCGACATGGGCCAGCGTGGTAGGAAGTAGAATTGCGGGAGGTCTTCAGCCAAGAGGTCGGAGTTCTCGGCGTCGATATCATCGCCCCACTCGATGCTCCCTCCCTTTTCCTTGATGATGCGAATGGCGTCGTCGTACTCCACACGGGGGAATGGCAATTCCGGGACGATGACCTCCACCAGTTCCTCACCCTGTTCTGCTCGGAAGGCGTTGATGGTGGCGATGAGGTCTTGCGATTCCTCATCTTCGGCAACGGATTTCCAGATGTGGTGAAGCATGCGTTCAAGCACGCCCATCACGTCGTCGTCGTTGGCCCATGAACATTCAATATCGAAGGAAATAAATTCGGCCAAGTGGCGGTACGTGTCGCTTTTCTCCGCTCGGAAGGCGGGCCCGATTTCGAAGACGCGCTCCAAACCTCCGCTCATGCAAAGTTGCTTGAAGAGCTGAGGGGATTGGTTCAGGAAGGCAGGGCGGTCGAAGTACTGCATGGGAAACAAATCCGCTCCACCTTCGGTGGCGGTGGCGACGATCTTTGGCGTGTGCGTTTCGACAAAACCTTCGGTGATGAGGTGTTCTCGGCCGTACTGCAGGACTTTTCCTCGGAGGCGGAACATGGCGTTGACGTGGGCTCTTCGTAGGTCGAGGAATCGGTTGTCAAGGCGGGTATCAAGTTCGACATTCACGTTGTCGGTAACGCCCAACGGTAGAGGGGCTTCAGCACGGGCGATGACGTTGACCGATGTGGCCAAGACTTCGTATGCAGGTGGGGGCGTGGGTTCGCCTTCCTTCACTTTGGGTGGGCGCTTGAGAGCGACGGTGCCCGTAAACTGGAGCGTTGACTCTCGGGTCATTCGCTGGACCATGTCCAAGGCTTCTTCCCCGATGGAGTCCGATTTGAGGAAGACTTGGGTCTTTCCGGTGCCGTCTCGGAGGTCAACAAAACAAATGGCGCCTTTTCCACGGTTGGCTTCCATGAAGCCGATTACGGTGACTTCGCTTCCGACAAGGCCGCCGCCGTTTGCTTGCAATTCGCCGAGGGTGTGCGTGCGGTAAGCGGTTGGTACCCATGTGGTCATGGCGCTGGGGTTGAGGCACACAACATGAACCATTCGCTTCGCTCGGCAGACATTTCCTTCACGGATTTTGAATCCAACCAAAGCATGATGCATGAGGTTCTGACTTGCCCGAAGTCTCTTGAACAGCGTCGCTTTGGTTGGGTCATGTCCAGCCGAGCAGGCCGAGCCGTGTTCTGTGTTCTCGCTTTGATGGCCATGAGCCTCACGCCCCTCGTGATGCCGGTCTCGGCTGACGACTCCATTCTTTTGTCGGTGGATGTCCAGCACGCCGTTCTTGAACCGGGCCAGAGCACCAACATCACGCTGAACATTGAGAACAACGGTTCGTCCATCGAGTCCTACAACATCACCATCGACGAGAGCAGTCTCGCTGCCCCATGGACCGTTCTTCCCGTTGATTCTACGGTATCAAACGTGTTTCCCACATGGACAAAGAACACCACCCTCGTCGTTCGTCTTGCCGAAGGCGCCACCGTCGCCGACAGCAGTTCGTTCATCGTGAACGTCACCGAGCCCGACGCAGGCGTGTCCTCCCACCTCACGGTGCTTGTGTCCGTTGCTCCTGCCTATCATCCATCCTTGTCCGTTGGAGGCTCGCCTCTTGTTCACATGGCGGCTGGAGAAAGCACGAACGTGAGTTTTACGGCCCACAACCTGGGAACGGTCACCGATACCTTCCTTCTTGATGTTGAAGTCCAACCCGACCTCGCCGCTTGGTGGGCCAACCACACCAACGGCACCTCCGGAAATTCTAGCGACAACGGGACCGGCAACGGCACGGGCAACACCACCTCCACTTCGATATCGGTGATGATGATGGGCAACAGCTACACGAACGCCAACAACCTGGCGGCGGTCGTCGAAGGCGTCATGGATGCTGACGGCTACAACGCCACGGTGCAGTCGGTGACCTCCGGGGGCATGAAACTCCCTCAGCACTGGCAAAACGTGAACACGTCCGGCAACCAGTGGAACACCACGCTTCGTGGTGCGGCATGGGATTACGTGATCCTTCAGGACCAAAGTCAGGTGCCGTCCTTCCCCACCACGGAACTCATGTGGCAGCAAAGCAAAGATGCCGCTGTGAACTTGAGCAATGCCATCGAGGACGAGGGAGCTGAAACCATGCTGTTCATGACCTGGGGCTACCGAGATGGAGACAGTCTCAACAGTTTCAACAACAACTTCACCAACATGCAATCTCGCCTCACCGAAGGCTACACTCGATACGCCGAGAACATCTCAAACGCTGGAAACAGCGTGTGGATTGCCCCCGTGGGACTGGCTTACAAAACCGTTCACGACGCCGTTGTTGCCGACGGGGACGACCCCACCTCATCGGGCAACCTGTTCTACGACCTCTACACCTCCGATGGAAGCCACCCTTCCCTTTCAGGCTCCTATCTTGCTGCGTGCGTGTTCCATTCCAGCACCACCGGAGAAACATGCGTGGGAAGCAACGACACGGTAAACTTGAACGCCAGTGTGAAATTGACCCTTCAGCAGGCCGCTGACGACACGGTGTTCAACCAAACCAGCGGCATGTCCTACTACCCTTGGGAAATCTCAGGCACGGCTGCCTTCGGCCTCGGTTCGTCCATCCCGCAAGGCTGGTACATTCAGTGGCAGGAGGATGAACTGGCCAACATCGCAGCGGGAGGCAGTGAATCGGCCACCCTCTCCGTCACCGTTCCATCCGATGCAGCTCCCGATTTCTACGGCTTCCGCCTGACCATCGGCTCAACCAACGGCAACATCACGTCGTCAACCATCATCGTGGTCGAAGTTGAAACAGAACCTGCAGCCAGCCTTGCCTTCCTTCGTCAGAGCGATGTGTTCCTGCCTGGCTCAAGCACCACCACGGGCGTGCAGGTTTCCAACACAGGAAACGCTCCGCTCTCCATCGACTGGACGCTCTCGGTTCCACCCGCCGCTGGAGCCATTCCGTGCACGGTTTCCCTTGTGACGCCCCAAACACTCGACCTTCAACCTGACGATGTTGGAGAAGTCGAGTTGATGGTTGATGTGGATGAGAACGCCGACAGCAGCGCTCAGTGCCCACTGCGCTTGACCGCCAGCCATGCCGTCGATGATACCACTTCGGTCTTGGAGGAACTTGACTTTACGGTGGAGATTGACGAACATGTGAATTTCACACTTTCCGGTCCGATGACCATCGTTGACATTGTTCCCGATGTTGGTACAAATTACGAATTGCGATTGACCAATCACGGAAGTGATGCCGCCGTTTTCTTCCTTGACATCACCGAATCAAGCGGTCTTGACACCGTTCTTGTCACCGCATCGGGCGTCTCGATTGCTGCCGGTGAAACCGGGACGTGGACGGTGAACACCAAAGGCGACCCGCTGCAGTCCGGAATTCTTGAACAAGCATTTTCGGCAACCTACAACGGACTGACCAGCACCCTCCAGGTGCCCATCAACCTGCTCGAAGTTGACGGGTTGGACATCCTCCCGCCCAGCGAAGACCGTGTTCTCGTCGCACCCGGCGCCAGCAGCAATTTCACCATCACGTTGCGTAATTCCGGGACCTCAAACTACACCGCATCGCCCTCGCTCTCGGGGCTACCTGCGGACATTGACGTCAGTTTTGATGTTGAAGACGCCGAACTCGACCGTGGGTCAGAGCAAACCGTGAACCTGGTCTTTTCGGCTGATGCAGGCGCAACCCCGAGTTCCTCAACGGTGACGCTGACCTACCTTGCGGCTTCTCTGAGTGTTTCATACTCGTTTGACGTGGTGATCGTCGACCGCGAAGATGTTGCCGTTACGGCGGTTCAAACACGATTGCTCGCCAGTCCTTCCTCGCCAACCAGCACCACGGTTGACGTCACCAACCTCGGGACCGCTGCGGACGTATATCTGGTTGAATGGGGCACTGAGAGTCAAGGCAACTGGTTCGATGTTGCCATCACGCCCACCACCTTCCAACTCAGTTCAGGTTCCTCCCAACAGGTGTCCATCACCGTCCAAGAAATCGCCTCCGGAGCGCCGGAGGCCGGCGTCATTTACACACTGCGGGTGGCGTCATCCACCAACCCAAACGTCGTTGATGAGGTGTTCATCACCGTCCAACCAGTCGCAGCGGGAGCGAACATGACCGTGCTCACGGATGTCGGTTCTGCGAAACCCGGCGGTTCGGTTTACGGCAGTATTTTCCTCTCCAATACGGGCAACACCGAGGACACCTTCGCCATCACCACCGTTGGCATTGACTGCGGCCTTGATGTCTCCGTCACGGTCGCACCCGGTCTCGCCTCGGATGCCTTTGGCTGGTCGTGCGTGGTGCCCAACGACGCTGCCGCTGGTCAGCGTGCCATTACGTTCCGAGCAGTCAGTACGGTCCGCAGCAATGTTGTGGTCGAACAGAGCACGCTTTACGAGGTTGAAGCCTCGTGGCCGGGGGATTCGTTGGTGGCGCTTTTGTTCTCCGATGGACGCCTCACGCTCGGTGCAGACAGTTCAACCACCACCTTGCTTACCGTCCAAAACCTCGCCAATGCCGAAGTCTCAGGCACCCTCAATGCCTACGGGCAGGACACTGGCTTGGTGGTTTTGGAATGGACACGAATGAGCGACGATGCATCTACCCCGGATTACACCCTCTCTCCCGGTTCGAGCGTGGACTTCCAACTCACCATCACGTCGAACACCGCACGAGCCGCCGTATCAGAGGTGAGCGTTCGGGCAACCTCCACGGGCGGAGGCGTGTTAATCACGGACGAAGCCTTACCGCTCCCCATCACGATTGAGGGTCCTGCCTTGCCACCCAATGGACTGTCCCTTCCCCTGGGAGTTCAGGTGAGTCAAAACGCAGCACTTGGCGTCATGGGTGCGGGCTGGTTACTTGCCGTTGTTGCTGTGCAACTCCTCCGCCGTACTCCCCGGAGTGAAAGCGATGAAGTCGTTGAGGAAGAGGACGAGATTGAGGAGGAGGAAAAAGAGGTTCCCGACCTTGGCTATAACGAGTGCCGCATGGATGGTGAATCCAAAGTAAACTGTCCATCGTGCGATGCTCGCTTGGGCGTTCCAAGAGGCAGCACACCGCCGTTCCGATTCACGTGCCCCCAGTGCGATAACAAAATTCGTGTGGTCGAGTGATCACAGTCGTTGGGCTACGAGTAAAAACGCCGTGTGGCCAAACGGCCCGTTGACGGGGCGCATTCCACCTTTGGAGGCTCGGCCCCATTCCCGCTCCATGAGTTCGCCGGCCCATTCAACAATCAACCCAGCTGCTTCGCATGCTTCCCAAGCGCGTTCCATTTGGGAGGTGACGGGACAATAACACGCCAACCGCCCGCCTGGGAGGAGGAGGTCCGCCGTGGCTTCAATGGCAGTCGGATGGTCGGGAAGGTCCAACAAGATTGCATGGAACCCCTCAGCATAAGCCCGGATCGTTTCGATGGACTCTTCAATGTGACCTACCACGTGATGGTGAGTCGGCATCTCTGACCATGTCGCTGAAGCCCGTCGAATGTTCTCCAAGGCCACTTCGCTGTGTTCCGCTCGAGGCTCAACGGTGACATGGATGCCTGTTTTACCTAAGACACGCTGCACATGGAGCGAAAGACCGGCGCTACCGATGCCCGCTTCAAGAACAACATCTGAAGGTCCAAGGCCAAGTTTGGCTACGAGAAAACCCGCATCCTTGCTTCCAATGGTTTGGGCTCTGCGCACCATGCCTCTGCTCAATTCAGGAAGTCGAGGCGGCACACGGAGGACCTCTTTTTGCCCGATGGGGACGCGACCACCAACGGGGACTTCGTTGAGAACTTGGAAGGGATTGAAAACGCCAAGACCCTTGATTTTCTGCTGTTTATCCTGCAGTTCAACGACGTAGGTTTTGCCGTTGTCTTCAACCAGCACGGCCCATTCAGACGAAGTCACAACGAGGCGCACAAGGTGGTGGGTGTTAAGGTTCGCCTTGAAGAAACGAACGTGGGACTGGAGCCACTTTCCGGACATAGCGCAACTGACATTGAAGCGTGTGTTTCATATACCTACCAATGCGTGCAAGAAACATGAATACCGCCACGCGTAGCCTCGCCCTTGTCATCGTTGCCGTTTTCCTCGGCAGCCTTGCTTCTGGAATGATGGCCGAACTCTATCAGCCCGCCGTTGAACTCGAAGAAGAGCCGATGGTGATGGAGAGCTCCCAAGCCACCAGCCCTGGCCACGTCGTGTTCGGACAGTACATCTCCTCCGACAATTGCGGCCACTGCTCAAAGACGGGTGGGGGTTCGGACGCCCACCACTCCATCAAGCAGAACCATCCTGACGAGTACGTGTACGTCACCTACATGTCGGCTTCCTTCGGACAGACCAACACGGCGCGTGCTGGCAACGTCGCTCCCTACAACTGGGCTTGGACCACTGGCGGTGCTCCAGATGCCTACTTTGGCGACCGAACCGACAAGCGACAGAGCGGTGCCAACAATCAGTACACCACCTACGACAGTCTCTTTTCCAGTGGTGGCGGTATGCACGCAAGCGTAAACGATTACGGCATGGGGGCTGCCATTTCCCAAAACGGGAACAACTACGACATCAGCATCTCCTACAAGTACAAGGGTTCTGGAACACCTGCTTCCAACATGAAACTCTACGCAGCCCTGGTTGACAAGGACTGTACGGGCTACTCCTACTCCTCCGGCATCCCCCACGGCTACAACTGCTGGATGGCTTGGTTGACCGCTGGTGACACCTACAAATCCAAGGGCGGAGGAACGGGTTCAGCCTTCCACAGCGTCACCGTTTCTTCGACCGAAGCCACGGAATCGTGGACCTCCGTCCCGACCTCCGTTGTCCCCGGTGGCATCAACAAGGCCATCGTGGTCGCTGCCTTGATGAGCGGCAACCAAGTCTCGGTCGGCGGCAGCAGCCCCCACGTTTACCACGCCATTGACTCAACCATGGGTCCGAAAATGGACATCGGTGTTTCAGGACTCTCGGTCACCAACGACCAAGGCACGAACTCCTACGTTCGTGGCGACACCGTGACCCTCGAAGCCGACGTCAAGAACACCGGTGACTTGGACTACACCAGCGGAGGTTCGCTCGAATTCTTCTACAAGAACGGTGCAACCACCACGGCCATCGACACCGTGTCGATTCCAACGCTGAACGTCGCTCCAGGTTCTCCATTCCTCACCGGCTCGGCCACCTTTGACACCTCCAGCCTTCCCAGCAACGTCTGGTCCACCACCTTCGGCGCCCGCCTCGTAGGCATCACGGGCGACATGGGCAACAGCAACAACCTCGAGGAGACAGGTGTTGACCACGATCGTTCACCGCTCGTCAAGACGCCTCAAGTCCTCGGTTCCGATGTTGTGGAGCGAGGAGATTTCGTGAGGGTCATTGCCAAAGGCGATGCAGATGACAATGTCGATACCATTGACAGCATGACCTTTGAACTCGAAGTTTCGGCTGCCGGACAAAACCTCTGGGACGGAAGCATCGTTTCCGGTGGCGAGAATGTGCTCTACCGAGACACTGCCCAAGAAGGTCGCGAATACATCGTAACCCCCACCATGGCCATGAGCGCTGGCGATTACGACCTGCGCGCACGCACCGTGGACAGTCGTGGGCAAACCAGCGATTGGTCGGTGGTCAGCGACATGTTCGAACTCGCTAACGGCCGACCCACTATCGTCGCCGACCCGGTCCCCACCGTCATGTGCGACTTGAGCACAAAGGTAAGCATGGTCGGCCATGTTTCAGACCCCGAAACACCGTTGGGCGACCTCATCATCACCTCCGACAGTGCCAACTTCGTTGCCTGGCATGCCGACACGGAGGAACTCGAGGTCATCTTCCCCTACGACAACGGTTGCCCACTCGGACAGAAAGGCATCGAAGTCAAGGTTGACGACGGTGGCGATTACTCCGATGCCGGTGAACTGCCCTACGGAACACTTCTGTTCAACATCATCGAAAACGGCCAACCACGCTGGGCTGGACTGCCCATTCAGGTCGTGGATGAAGGAAGCAGCGGTGTGCTCTCCCTCTCCGAGTACCTCTCCGACACCGACGACGAAGGGCAACCCGTTGATGCCTCAACCCTGTCCCTCCAAATCATGGACAACTCCAACCCGGAGATCATCGCCGTTGAACTCCGAGGCAACACATTGGGCTACGAGACCATGGACGACGATATCAACGGCGAAACGGTGGTCACCCTCCGAGCAAGTGACGGCGAGCAATTCTCCGAGCAAACCGTCACCATCCGAATCAACCCGATCAACGACGCTCCTCGCTTGGACATGACGGACATCGAAGAGTTCTCCTTGAAGACCAACCGACAAAAGGTCATCAACCTCAACAGCAGACTTACGGACGTTGACAGCCCACAAGGCACCTACTGGGTGAACAACCCACAGTCAACCGAAACCGGCTCTGCACGTTTGGTCACCGGCGACCTCATCCTCAAGTTCGAAGAAGTTGGCGTGCAGACCGTCACCATCTCCACCACCGACGGCTACGCCACCAACAGCTACGAAATCACGGTGAACGTCTTTGATGCCTTGCCGTTCTACATCTCCAAGACCGATGACGGCTCGGGCCACCTCTACGTCGACATGGTTGACACCTACGAAACTCAAACGCCAACCGCTTCGTTTGCACTTACTGAATCAGCGCCGACCTTTACGGTGGTCTCGGTCACCTGGTCACTGTGCAACGAGCTTTCTGGAACGTGCGACGGCTTCTGGGAATACGATCTCGACATGTCTCGCTCCAGCACGGGCTGGACACAAGAAATGAACATCCCTTCATCGTACGGTGATGGTGGATTTGCCCGTGTGAACGGGATGCGCAACATGGATTACATCGGATTGACCGTTCGTGCGGTTGATGACACCGGTCAAGAATACAAGACGTCGGACACCACCAAGTGGATGACCACGGAAGCCCTTCCTGAACCAGCAGACATGGACGATGCCCTCATTGAATGGTACGTCGCTGACTTGATCGCCGACATCGCTGACGTTGAGGCTCAACTTGAAGACCCAGCCAACGCCCAAAACACGGCTTCGCTCGAAGCCCGATTGATGGAACTCAACGAGAAATTCGATGTGGCTTGTGAAGACGACCGGGCCAACTGCCCTGTTGACGAGGTGAAGAGTTCAGGCACCGATGAAGCCGCAGGTCTCAACACGAACATCATCCTCATCGTCATCGGTGTGCTCATCGTTGCCGCTCTGCTTGGCTTGATGTTCATGCGAGGCGGAGGCGACGCTGAAGAAGCCAAATGGAACGAAGCCGCCTTGCCCGTTCACGACACCGTTGCCAATTCGATGTACGGCGGAGCACAGGAAATTTTCCAGCAACCCGTTGCACCCATCGCCGCTGTAGCCCCACCTCCCGCACCGGTCGCCGCACCTGCGGGCCCGCCGCTGCCGCCCACCGGCCTTCCTGCAGGATGGTCCATGGAGCAGTGGGTCCATTACGGCCAGCAATATCTGGACCAGATGAATCAGCAGTGAAATTGCAATGTTTATGACCCCTTGACGGGGTTTTGGAAAAAGCATAGCCCTAAAGGGGAGTGAGGAGAGGAAACCACGTGGCCGAAGAAAACGCTGAGGTTCCCGTTGAGGACACAGAGGTTCAACCTCTCCCTGTTCCCGAGGAGGCTGAAGCGTCGCAAGACGACATGGCGACAATTTGGTCTCCCGAACCAACCGGTGCTGATGAGATTCTCACGTCGTCCGTCGATGAGTGGATTGCCGATGTTGAATTTGAATCCACGGCCGACGTCCCCATCCCAGAACGGCTCGTCGACCAGGTCATCGGTCAGGAAGCGGGTTCAGTGGTCATCAAGAAAGCCGCTGAACAACGCCGACACATGTTGATGATCGGCGACCCGGGAACCGGCAAGTCGATGCTCGCCAAATCCATGACGGACCTTCTTCCAAAAGATGCCTTGGAGGATGTCTTGGTCTACCCTAACGAAGACGACGAAAACGTCCCTCGTGTTCGCACCGTCCCCGCTGGGCGTGCAGAACGCATCGTCAAGGTTCAGAAAGAGGCCATTCGCCAGCAGCGAGAAAAATCTCAACGCATGCTCTTCATCGCTTTTGCCGCCATCGGTTTCCTCTTGCTTATCGCTGCCTTGCAAAGCGGTGACTTGTTCACACTCCTCTTCGGTGGTTTCCTCCTCGTGTTCGGCTACATGTTCATCCGTAGCCGACTGGGTGCTGCTGACGACAGTCGCATACCCAAGGTCCTCGTCAAGCATGATTTGAACGAGCTTCCCCCGTTCGTCGATGCCACGGCCACCTTGTCAGGATCGTTGTTGGGTGATGTGCGACACGACCCGTTCCAGTCGGGTGGTATGGAAACACCAGCTCACGACCGTGTGGAGCCGGGTGCCATCCACCGTGCACACAAGGGTGTTCTTTACATCGACGAAATCAACTTGCTTCGTCTTGAAGAACAACAGGCGCTGTTGACCGCCATGCAGGACCGAGCCTTCCCCATCTCAGGTCGCTCTGAGCGGTCTTCTGGCGCCCTGACCAAAACAGAGCCCGTTCCGTGCGACTTCATTCTCATCGCTGCCGGAAACCTCGATGCTATCCAGGGCATGCACCCTGCTTTGCGAAGTCGTATTCGTGGATACGGCTACGAAGTTTACGTGAATTCGGAGATGCCAGATACATCGCGCAACCGCCGTCGGTTGATACGTTTCATCGCCCAAGAGGTTCTGCGCGACCAGGACACCGTGCGAGAAATCCCGCACTTTGACAAGAGTGCCGTCGCCATCATTCTGCGTGAAGCACAACGTCGTGCGGGCCGCCGAGGTAAACTCTCCCTGCGACTCCGTGAGCTCGGTGGACTCGTTCGCATTGCCGGTGACCTCGCCGTTGAGGCGGGGGCGCCCTTCACCTCTGCTGAACACGTCCTCGGAGCACGAAACATTGCCAAGCCGCTGGAACAACAGGTTGCTGACCGCATGATCGAGCGACGTCAAGATTACGCCATGCTCGTCAACAGCGGCGAGCGTGTTGGCCGCGTCAACGGTCTTGCGGTTCTCGGTGCCAATTCCGGACTTTCCGACTTCAGTGGCATCATGCTGCCTGTTGAAGCGTTGGTGACGCCTTCCCAAGGCGGTGGCGGCAAGATTCATGCAACGGGCGGGCTCTCGGATTTGGCTAAGGAAAGCGTGACAAACGTCAGTGCCGTCATCAAGAAACTCACGGGTAAGGATATCTCCGACTACGACATTCACATTCAATTTGTCGACACGCACGGTGTGGACGGTGATTCAGCGTCCATCACCATTGCCACCGCCATTATCTCTGCTCTTGAGAACATCCCCATTCGTCAAGATTTGGCGATGACAGGCTCACTTTCGGTTCGTGGTGAGGTTCTCCCCATCGGCGGCGTCACCGCCAAAATTGAAGCCGCGGCTCGCTCTGGTGTCAAGACCATCGTGGTCCCACGAGCCAACATGCAAGACGTCCTCCTGGACGACCGATTTGAGAACATGGTCGAAGTCGTGGCTGTCGATACCCTCGACGAAGTGATGCAGTATGCACTCATCAAGCACGAACAAAAGGCGAGCCTCGTCGAGCGTCTCGAAGCCGTGATTGACCGACTCACGCCTGAAGTCCAGAGTAAAATCTCTCTCGTCTGAGCAAATTGAAGCCTTGCGCCACAATATCGGGGTGGCTTACAAAAGGAACCTGCGGTACGGGATGATTGTTTAGCATGACATCGACGGTCAACGACGCTGGGAAAGGTGCCCTTCTGGCCCTGTTTCTGGTCACCATGATTGACATGATCGGTTTCGGCATCATCATTCCGTTTCTCACCTACCTCGTACAAGATTTAGCAGAAGCGCAGGGCGTTGTTCAAATTGGACTCTGGGTCGGCCTGCTCATGACGGCGTATTCGACCGCACAATTCCTTTCCTCGCCGTTTTGGGGTTCCCTCTCCGACCGCTTAGGTCGCCGCCCCGTTCTCATGATTGGCCTCGTGGGCAACACCGTCTTCTTCACTGCCTTCGGGTTCTCTACGACGTTGCTCTTTGCCCTTTCAATGCGATTTTTTGCGGGTGTGTTCAACGGGAACATCGCCGTTGCACGGGCCTACATTGGCGATGTCAGCACACCAAAACAACTGGCAACACGAATGGGGCTTATCGGGGCAGCTTTCGGTCTTGGATTCACCATCGGTCCGTTTATTGGTGGTGAATTCTCCAATCCAGCAGGACGTTGGGACCTCTTTGTTGATACGGTGTTTGAGACGTATCCTTACTTGCTTCCGTGTGTGATTGCAAGCGTACTCTCCGCAGGCTCGTTGGTATTGGCGTACTTCAAACTGCCCGAATCCCTCTCCGTTGCTGAACGTCCTGCTCAGGATGAGCGTGTTCCTTGGGGGAGGGAGATGGCCACGATGGCCAGCAATTCCATTCAGATGCTTCGAACGGCGGGCATCGGCGCCATGATTTGGGTCACCATGCTGTTCATGCTGGGCTTTACCGTCATGCACGCCGTGTTTATTCTCTACACGGAAATGGACGCCTCGGCTGGTGGTCTCGGGTTTTCGGAGCAAGACAACGGGCGGGTATTCGCCATGATCGGTCTGTTTGGGATTCTGACTCAAGGCGTCCTTATTGGCCCCCTCACCCGACGATTCGGGACCCGACGCCTCATCCCTCTTTCCATCATGTTCACCGGCTTCGGCTTGTTCATGATTCCCTACACACAGGCCTCGTTGGCATGGATTCAACTGCTCGTGGTGTGTTCGTGCATCGCCATCGGAAACGGTGTGTTCCAACCCTCCTCAAGCGCTTACCTCACACGACTAGCGAGGAAAGACGGTTATGACCTCGGTGCGGTCATGGGCGCTCAGGAATCTTTGGGAGCCTTCGCCCGAATTCTTGGCCCGCTATCGGGTGGGTTTGTTTGGGAACTGACCGTGAACGGAACCTATCCATTTGACTATCACACCGCCTTTCACCTGTGTGGTTTTTTGATGGTTATTTGTGCTATTTTGACCCTGCGAATTCCTACGCTTCCCCCTCTTGAGGAGCCCGATGACGCCCTCAGAAACGGGGAGATGTCTTGAAAACCTCTTCAATGCACGACCTTCTATGGAGGCCGCAACACCTGCGTGGACAGGTCAGCAGTTCCGCAATCGGTTGACCGTCCTTTCCCATGCGGCCGTCATCATGACGTTGGTGACGGTTTGGCTCATCCAACTCATCGATGTACTCCAGCCTCTCTTCATCGCTCTTGGTATCTATTTCGTTCTCAAGCCAGGTGCCGATTATCTCTCAAAGAAGGGATTTCCAATCATGCTTTCTTACATCACCATGCTGATGTTGGCCATTCTCATCGTCCTGAGTGCGGGCTATTTTGCCTACCAGCAAGCGGACAATTTTCTCGATGATGAAGAACGAATGGCCGAATACACGCAACTCCTCGACGAGCGTTGGCTTGACCTGAAGGAAGCGCCGTTGATTGGAAAATCGATCATCGATGCTGGGGCAACAATGGAAGGTACGTTGGATGAAGATTTAGCGAGCATGGGTCTTCTGGATGAGGGTTCGGGCCTGTCAGCCGCCATCAACGGTTTGTTGTCAAGCGTGGGCATGTTTTTCATCACGGGAATCACCGTCCTGTTCTTTTTGCTGTTCATCATCTTTGAGGCGAGTTTGCTTCCCGGTCGTATTGAGCGAGCCTACCCCGGTGGCGCAAGTGAACGCGTTCACATGATTCGAGACCAAATCGAGGCCAGCGTGAACACCTATGTCGTCGTAAAAACAGGCGTTGGCTTCGGTACAGGTGTATGTGCAGGTTTGGTCATGCTCATCTTTGGAATTGACCTTTGGTTCACGTGGGCACTGCTGACATTCTTGCTCAATTATGTCCCTTACATTGGTTCCTTGCTCGCTACCATCCCTCCCATCCTCCTCGGCTTCATTCTGCTTGACCCTGCTTTACTTCTTCTCTTGACGGCCTTGTTGTTGACGAATCAACAATTGTGGGGGAACATTATCGAAACTCGATGGGCCGGTCGGGCTCTCGATATTTCACCGGTCTTGTTGTTGGTCGTCACGGCCTTTTCATTCTGGGTCTGGGGCATCATTGGCATGATTCTGTCCATCCCGCTCGTCGTGATTCTCAAAATCGTGCTCGAGAACATCGATGCGACACGCCCGTTGGCCATTCTGCTCTCAGAACGGGCGCCAACCCTCGAAGAAGCATGGCGTGAGGCGATCAAGGATGGACGCATCACGGCCTACGAAGAGCGCATGCTCTCGGAGTTGCAGGTGGTCCTCGGATACACTGACGACCAAGTCAAGTTGATCTCCGCTCGAATTGCTGCTGAATATGCCCTACGAAGAGGTCGGTTGAGCCTTGACCAAATCGCGCTCATTCGCGTGGGCATCGCACACATGCACGACCCAAAGGAATGGCACGAACAATTTGAAGAGATTGTCACCGAAGGAAAACTCAGCGTAATGGAGCGTTTGTTCCTCGGTCGCCTCGTCTTCGCCCTTGGCGATGATGAAGAGGAGTGAATCAAAGCACTTCGGTGAGAATGCGTTCCAGTTCCGTGTTGATGGTCAAAATCAACGTTCCAAACTCTGGTGGGATGTTGGGGTCTTCGTAGAGTTCCTCAAGTTTTGATTGCGCCATGGCGATGCGAACATCCAGTTGACGTCCCTTGTTGAGCAGCCAGTTTTCGCAAGCCTCCTTGGCTTGTCGTCGAATGTTTCGGGGCACTTTTGGGTCGTCAATTTGATTGATGACGGTCGCAACTTGTTCTAATCGCTCTTCGATATCCATGGTCGCCACCTTGTTGCACGCATTTTGGGCTGGTCGGTGGCCGTCTTTAAGTTGATGGCCGCCATGGTCACGTCATGGAGGCGACCAACGAGGCCATCTTGGGATGGACAAGAGTAGCCGTTCTCCTGCTTGGAATGGGGTGGGCTGCATGGATGGACCACAAATCTCGCCGGGTTGCCAATGAGCATTGGATCGTGTGGGCCAAGCCGGCCATTTTCATCTGGGCCCTTGACTTGATGGTTCAGCAAGCAGACTGGACGATTTACCTCACGGCTTCGGCCGTCATCGCTTATGCCAGTGTCTCGGTGTTTGGTCGGCCAACGATTCGAGACGCCCTCAACGGTTCAGGAATGGACCGTATCTTTCTGTTCTGGTACACCGTGAGTGCCGTGGGCCTGGTCGCGGGGGCGGTTCGCTACCAATCCACCACCCCGCTGGAAGTCGTGCTTGGAGACGGTGATGTGCTCGGCATGCTCTGGTGGAAAACCGCTTCACTGATGCTCGTGATTTTCTTCATCGACCTGGCTTGGCGAATGCGCTTGTTGCACGGCGGTGCCGACGCTAAGGCCTTGATGTGGGTTTCTTTGGTGTTCCCCACCTGGACCGCCGTCCCGCTTCCCTTCAGCAACATGGCGGGCGAGAGTGTCGTCGCTCTCCCCGTGAGCATCGCTTTGCTGATTTGGGGCGGTCTTGCGTTCTTGTTGATTCCCTTTGTCATGCTCATTCTGAATTTCAAACGGGGCGATATTCGCAAGGTCGGTGATCTTCGTTTGGCTTGGCATGCATCAATGTTGAGCGTGAAGGACGTTCCACATCGTCATGTTTGGTTGTTGACCGATACCATGGCCATGCCCAACGGCGAAGAACGGTTAGTTCATGCGACCCGGGCTCCCAGAACAACACCCACTGCAGAAGCCTTGGCAGAACATCTTGGGCGGTTGGAAGCGTTGGACGTGGAGAAGGTGTGGGTCAGCCACAAAATGCCGTTGCTGGTGTTCTTGTTCCCGGCGGTGCTTCCGCTGGTGCTTTTCGGTGATCCAACGACGCTGCTGTTGGCCTGGCTGAACTGATGTGCTCAGTTACCCTTGCGCTCGATGTTCTTGGGACGAAGTCCTTTGTAGCTGCACTTTCGGCAGCGGGTGGCACGAACGGCATTACGGGCGTTGCAGCGCATGCAAATCTTGCGGTGGAGCAAGCGAGCCTCGGCTTCAGGGAATCGTGCCATGATGGGGCGACCAAATCCCCCTATTTAACCGCAACCGCCTTGTTTGGGTATGTTCAAGACAGGCCGGCGAATGGGTGGTCCATGAAGGTCGTGAGATTGCCCGGCATTCATCACGACGGCAACGTTGTTCTCGTCTCGGGGGCGTTGGGGCATCTCATCATCAACGCCGGCACCTCATGGTACCAAGCCTTGCAAGTTGAACGCATCACGGGTCAATTGGGCGAACATCGGTTGGACCGTATCCTGCTGACTTCACGGCGATTTCCTGTTTCAGGTGGTGCTGCTCACGTTGCTGCAGCCTTTGACGGCGTGCCGATACACATTCATCCAGACGGCCAAGCCGCTCTTGCCAACGGCGATTTCTTTACCACATGGGCGAATCGATACGATTCGGACATGCCTCAAACACCCACGGAAGGTTTGAGCGAGGACGATGTGTTTCCCATGGGCGACGGTGAGGTGATTCCTCTCCACCTACCCGGTCATGCGAGTGAGGGCATGGGATTCCATATTCCCCATCTCTCCACGCTGGTGGTCGGTGCCTTGCTTCCACGGGCAGACCGACCCACACGTTGGGATTTGCCGGGAGGCTCTTTGTTGGACATCATTGACAGCATCAAGCGAATGAAACGGTTGAACGTCTCCTCCCTCGTTCCCTTGCAGGGACCTGCTATCCGAGGGGTTGAACATGTTCAGGACGTTCTGGACCGCCACCTTGCGTTTTTCGAGGAGGCTGCCCAGAACGATGGAAATCCCCCTTCCTCATGGGACCGACCTGCACCTACGGCCGTTTGGCTGACACCCAGAACACCCTGGCCCCTCGAGGAACAAGAGTCCGTTTAAGCCGGGTAAGGCATGAAGTATGTTTGTCCAATTCGCTTTTGTCGCTTGACTTGATAGGATTCTGCGGTGTTTTCGATGTCATGGGTTGATCCATCCCATGCTCGAACATGGTGAATCCACCCGCTGCGTACATGGACGAGTTCGCCTTCAAGATGCAGACTGGAAACAGGACCGTCGATGCTGAACACGAGTTCACACCGGGTGGCTCGGTTATCACAGACCGACCACACCTTGCCGTGCTGGGTGCCGACGAGAAAGTGAAACTCGCCTTCGTTGACCAGCGTGATGGCACGGATGCTGCCTGAGGCCAGAGAGAATTTAGCGACCGTTTCCAGGCGAGGGAGCGTCACGACGAGCACTTCGCCGCTGGCGGTGCCAATCGCTGCAGCATCAACGGGCCCCATCGGCCCGCGCAGGGCGAGCAGGACGGTTGGTAATCCATCGAGATGGAAGCGTTGTGCACGGCCTTCAAGCGGTTTCCATGCGATCAAACCGTCGTTCATGGCGAGAAGTGTGCCTTCCTTTGTGGTTAGGCTTCGTACAACTGTTCGCTGGTTCATGGTGCCAATGAAACGCTGGAGGTACAGGTTTCTTTTCCACACCCTTCATTTGAGAGTGAAAGTGAACGTCAATACATGTCGTCGTTCTTGTTTTCCTTCTTCCACTTGCGGTAGCAGGATTTGCACACGCGGACTCGCCCTTTTCGCATTTCATAGCCGCTTGAGCCCCACATGTCAATGGCGTCGTCAACAGAAAGTGAACGACCCCCCATCGATTTGTCGGCAAAGTTGTCGCAGTCGCGCACGCCGCAGGGCAATTCGCCTTCCTTCTTGGAGGACGTTGCTTTCTTGGGGTCATCGCCAGCGTCTTTCTTGTGCTTCCGCGCCTTTGCTTTGAATCCCATGAAGAGGGCTTATCAGCCCCATTCATGAAGGTTACCTCGCTTACTGCAGGTTTTGGTAGTGGCGGATTTTCTCAAGGAGGCCATCAATCACTCGCAGCAAGCCTCGAAGCGTGACTTCCGAGACATTGGCCACCGCACATACTTCTGATTGCGTGCGTGGTGAGTCAGCGGCGCTGGCGGCTTTGTAAATCAACGCAGCAGCAACGCCCATGGGTTTCTTGCCCTGCCAAACGTCGTCGTGTGGCTTAATGGTGTTCCACAACTCATCAAGGGGCGTTCGGATGCTTGGTTCAAGTCCGAGGTCGGACATGAATTTGTCAAAGTACTCATCGGGGGCGGTAATCTTGTGCATGTTGAGGCGGCGGGAGACCTGACGGATCAGTCGGGACAGGTCCTTCTCGGTGATGTCGAAGGCCACGGCCACGTCGGGGATTTGTCGTGGTAATCCTTCCTGACGTGCGACGAGGTAGGTACAGGCTGCGGTCACGCCCGCAATGGAACGGCCGGTGACGAAACCTTCGCCGGAGAGGCGACGGTACAAGCGTGCGGCCTCTTCTTGGAGTGGAGCAGGAAGGCCTGAGCGGTCTCGAATGAACTGGTTGGCCTTGACCAAATTTCGCTCACGACTCTTCCGGGTCTTGGAACGCTCGTCGATAACACGGCGTCGGCGCCAATCTCGGCGTGCTTGGGAGCTCATTCCGTGGCGAGAAGCGATGCCGGTGTTCAGGTCGCGAACATCGATGGTGGTGTTGAGTCCCTTGTCGGCGAGCGTGTACGTCATCGGGCGTCCGACACGAGAGCGGTCTTCGCCGTTGTCTCGGTTGGTCCATTCGGCACCGGGGTCTGGAACGTTTTCCTCAGCCACGAGGCCGCAGTCGCCGCAGGTGATTTCGCCACGGGTGATGTCAAAGTCCCAGTTTACCGCACCGCAGTCTTCGCACGGTCGGGTGTGGCCGTCGAGTGTACGGCGGGACGGGTCAATGTCACCCATGCCGGGGAGGGTGGGTTTTGACGCCGGGGCGCTTGCAGCCTTGTTCTTTTGATTCATCTTCTCAACTCCTTGTTTAGTAGTGGGGCCTTGTGTTATATAAATCCGAGGTTTCTTTGCACATACTTAATCCCGCTCAATGCACTGCTTTTGGGCTTGAACAGGTCGGCTCCGCTGATTGGGAGTTCATTTGTCACGATATAAACGGTCGTTCCTCATCATGGGTGTGCATGTCTTGTCTCGAGAGTCGTACGGGATGTTAGGCCATCACAGGGTTCAAAGGCGTCCCGCGGTGGCAAGCAAACGAGGATAAGCATGCCCGCTACCGTGATTCTTGGCGCCCAGTGGGGCGATGAAGGCAAAGGGAAACTGGTTGACCGTTTGGCTGAACAAGCCACCTGGGTGGCCCGGTTTCAGGGTGGTAACAATGCGGGCCACACGGTGGTCTTGGGTGAACAGGTCCTCAAATTCCATCTCCTCCCCTCGGGCATCACCCGCAAGGAATGCCACCTCGTATTGGGGGACGGCATGGTCAT
>JBMYQB010000001.1:0-108530 GCA_049600935.1 Candidatus Poseidonia sp. | reverse complement strand
CGACAGCACCGGAGATGTCCACGACGGGGTAGGTCAAACGAGCGCCTTCTCCGCTGTTCATGTAGTAGGTGTAAGCGTAGTCAAGACAGACACCGTAGTTGTTGGGGTAGCCACCGGAGGCATAGCTTGGTGGGTTTCCAACGTTTCCGGGTTGACCAGGGCCGCTTGAGGGTTGTCCGTTGCTTCCTTCTGGAGGTGAGTAAACACCGTTGAAGTAGAAGGATGGGGAGTAGTAGCCCCAGTACTTGTACGGGTAGCGAGACTGCCACGTTCCCGTTGGGGAGAAATCCGTCACTTCCCAATCGAAACCGAACTCATCGGGTGCGTCGTAATAGTTGGGCCAGCTTACGGATTGTCCGAGCCAGTATCGATACATGTAGTAGAAGTAGCCATCATAGTTACCGTAGTTGTTCCCGGGCGATTCAGCGCTGTAGTAGTTACAATGCCACGATGGGGCACCACCAGAACCACCGTTGTAGGTGTGGGTACCAGCGGAGACGGCTGGATCGTTGCTACCGTAGGGGTAGTAGCCATCGTACCGGCTGTCGGTGATGTTCCATGCGTTTCCAGCGTCGTCCTCGAACATGATGTTCATTCGGTCGGTGATGAAGTAATACTTGCTCGTAGCGTAGTTGTAGCTTGGGTGTGCATTTCCACCAGCGTAGATGGAGTTAGCACCGACCTGCAAGTAGTTGCCCGTGCCCAAGTAGGTGGACAGGTCAATCTTGTAGGTCGTCCATCCGGCAGGGGCGCCCGACAAGGACGTACTGCGGTAGATGGTTGGAAGCGACATGCCGCCGTAGGCGTTGATACCAACGGTGTTGCCAGTGGACGTAAAGCCGTCGACTTGAGGAGCACCGTTGTAGGCCTGAATACCGACGGCTGCGTTCTTGACGATGATGTCAGTGAGCGTAGCGCCAGAATTCTCGACCCAAATCGCCGTTCCGGTCTGTCCGGTGTTGATGATGCTGGAAGAGTCAATGCTGGCTGAGCCACCATCAATCTTCACCGTTGCCATATCGTCAGCCGATGCAGAGGAGCCGAAGATGGTCGCAGAGTCCATCATGTTCAGCGTAGCACCGTTGCCGATGTAGAGGGCTGATTCGGTGGTAGCATCCCAAGCGATGTCTCGCAGGTTGGCGTGGTCCAGCGTCAGCGTACCGCCGTTCTGGATGTCAATGTTCAGACCGTAGGTTGAGGAAATCGCACGAATAGCCGCAGGGTTTCCAGAAGTACCGTCGTTGTTCGCCGTCAAGAAACCGGTGTCCTTGATGGTGATGACAGGGGACTTCGTAGCCGTGCTTTGAACTCGGAGAGAACCGCCTTGCAACTCAAATCCACAGGTGTCGAGCATCAAGTTCTCGGACACCGTGATGGACGTGTCGTCGAAGGTGAACGTGTTCGTGCCACTGTCGTAGTTTCCACGTAGGTCGTAACCGTTGGTGGTTTGACCGGTGTAGAAGGCGTCGTTGATCAACTTGTAACAGTCCAAGGTTGGGTCGTTAAAGAGGATCGGAGCAGGTTCCAAGAGCAAGTCGAGGTGAGTGCCCCAGGTGTATCCACTGCTGGGGTACCAGTCGCTCGCCAACGTTGCGTCGGGATAGTTGTCGGGGTAGGTCTCGTTTTGACCCGCCGTACCGAAGGCACGAACAATGTGGTCTTCGTAAGACGTACCGTCGCTGTCTTCAACGACAACCCAAACGCTGGTGTTTCCATCAGCGTCCGTGATGTGGCTGCCGACCTCGAACAACTCGGTCATGGTGCTGTCAAGCAACGAGGCCGAGACGATGTGGTCTGCCTTGTAGACACGAGCCGTTGGCGTCTGTCGGTAAACGGACACGTTGGCCAGGCCACCGAAGTAAATCATCGACGGGTTGGAACTCGACGAGGACACATCGTAGGCACAGTTGCCGGTGTCTCCGGAGGAGTCCGAACAATCGTTGCCGTTGAGGTCAACGTCGATCAACACCACATTGGTACCAGATCGAGCCTTGGCGACTTCCGTCGTACCGCTGCTCACACCGGTGCTCGTGATGCTCGATTCGCCCAACGTGATGTGGGAGTTTCGGCCGTCAATGACGTGGGCAGAACTTGCGCCGTGGGCGATGTCTGCACTGTCAATCGAGACGGTGTTCTTGGCAGAGGAACTGGAACAGCTGCTCTTGAACGATTCCATCGATGGGCTGTCCATGGAGATGGACCAGCCGCAACCGGACACCGTAATGGCGTCAACATCCCAGTTGTCCATCTTCAAGGCTTCCGTCGTGATGGCGGAGCCGCTCATTGAAATGTCCTCAGCGGTGATATCCGTGAAGGTCCCTGGGTGCATGCGCTGCATGGTGATGTCGCCAGCCGTGACCGTGTCGAGGACGGCGTTCGAACTTGAAGCACCGTTGCCCGTTTGCGACCATCCACCGGGGATGAGCCACAGGTCAGCACTGCCAAGGTCAACGTCGGTCATGATGACGCTTCCCATGGCGTTGATGCCCGAGTTGGCGTAGCTGTCAACATCCACGTTGTTGAGCACAACGTTGGAGTTGGTGCCGTACATGGCGTCGATGGCCACACCGGTTTGAGCCGATGGGTTGGTGACCGAGACGTTCGAAACGGTGACATGCTGGAGGTCAACGTCGATGAAGTTCACGTAGGAGTTCTCCACCGTCAAGTTCTCAGCATGCAAAGCACCAGCGGTTGAACCTGGGTAGTTGACGATCGTACCGCCCCACGACTTACCGTCGGTGTTACAGTTCTTGATGGTCCCTTCCTTCAGGGTCGCAATGGTGTTTTCGGGGAAGTTGAAACAAGCCTCGTCAACACCGTCGACTTCGAAGTCTTCCATGGTGAGCACCGTGCCTTGGCCGCTGCCGTGCGTGAACACAGCACCGACGTTGGTGAAGGTGACATCGCTCATGGTGTAGTTACCCGTGTTACAATCAGCCGTTGAACTGCCGCAGGAAGGTCCGGTGTTGTCGTGTCGGCTACCAGAGCGGAACACGGCGTCGGACGTGTTGAGGAAGTTCACATGGCTGAACTGGTGTCGGTCATCGGTACCGCCCGCAGACGTACAGTCATCGGTGAACGCCATACCAACCCACTCGCCACCGTTCATGCCGGTGATGTTGATTGGATGGGTTTCGTTAGCGATGGCCGTCATCTTGGTACAGGCGCCGTCAAAGGAAATACCCTTGCCTGCTGCGACGAAGATCTGAACACCAGGCTTGATGGTCAAGTCGGAGGAGACAACGAGGTAGTCGTTCGTTGGGTTGATGCGAATTGGGCTGTCGGTCAAGTCCCACACTGGGTCGGACGTGATGTCAGCCGTGACATCGGTACCCTTGCCTTCGTATGGCATCACACGGTAGTAGGTCGAACAGTCTTGGCTGGAGGTGACGAAACAGTAGTAGTTGTTGTAGCCAGTCCAGAACGGAGCGATGGTACCTGGGCGAGCCAAGCTGCTGCCTGAGTAAGGCAGAGCAGGCTGGTGGTAGGTCCAGAGGCTGCGCTCAACGTTGGTGTTGCCGTTGCTGATGAAGTACATCGAACCTTGTCGGCTGAGTTGGATACGGTCGTTGGAGTCGTCACCGTCGTAGGTCGTACCGAAGTAATCGAACTCGAAGCCTGCTGGAATGTCAATGTTCGCGTTGCAGCGAGCCTTGTAGGTGTTCCAGTAGTAGGACGAGATACAGTAGTAGAGGTACGGTCGGCCGTTGGAGGTGCCCGTCAGCGCCGTGTCGGCGTTGGTGACTTCCACCAATCCCTTGTCGAAGGACTCCCATGCGTGGGAGGTCGAGCTGGTCGAGATACGGAAGTTGGACGTGGTTGGCACGTGACCTGGGTTGGTGTTGAAACTCGTCGAGGAGGAGTGCGCAATGCTGGCACCCTTCTGACGGGTTTGGTCCATGTAGCCGATCGACCAGGAGTTGTAGGTGGTACGACAGTTGCTGTCGTACTTGAACTCAATCTCGTTGGTCACGTCGTAGAACAGAGCCTGAACCGTACAGAGTTGACCGTAGGTGTAGTAGGCTCGGTCTCGCCATTCAATGACGAAGACCTTGTTCGGATCGCCTCGCTCAAAGGAGTAGGTCTGGGACGTGTTGGTGTTGATACCTTGAGAGACGGTCGAAACGTCTTGAGCCTTGAAGTAGTACTCAACCGTGTCGTTGACTTCCAAGTCTTCGATGTCGGCGCTCCATGTACAAGCGGCGAGCGCACACTGTGCGCGCGTCTTGCCGGCTTCTTGGGACATGGCAGCGTTGGACCAGCTACCAGCCGAGCCACCGTCTGGGGTGATTCGGTAGTAGAGGGTTGGACCGACACCTGCAGCGCTGCTGACGTTCAGACCAGCTGCTGGGTCGCCGCCGTCGATGATGGTCACCGCAACGGTGCGCTTCTTGGCGTGCGAGTCCTGCATGGCGCTGTGCGTCATCTCAGGCTTGAACGTGTCAGGCGTAGGTGCCACGTTTCCGACCTTGTAGGTAATGTCGCCGGTGTTGGCTTGACGGCCATAGTAGCCGGCAGCGAGGGCGAAACCACTCCATCGGTAGGATGAGGTGGACCCGTAGATCATGTAGTAGGCAGACGTACAGCGGTCGGTGGTGATGGACCGGTAGAAGTAGTACCAGCCGTTGGTGGTGACACACAATCGGTTGGCGGTGGTGGTGGTTTGCGTGGCGTTGAACGAGAACGTACCGAAGCTACCGGTAATGTCGCCAGGGATGGCGAACTTGTAGGCTTGGGAGTACCCGTAGGAGACACTGGCCGTAGCCTTACTACCACCGGTGAGTGGTGTGTCAATGCCCGTTTCGGTGTCGACACCAACGGTGGCCCACTTGTTCAGCTGGCTGTTGTAGACAAAGATCAAGTTCATGCCAGGTCCGTCCTTTGCACCAACTTGGATGTAGCCATCACCGTTGTTGTTCCAGAGGTTCTGGTTGAACTTGTTCGAACCGCTGTTCATACCGTAGTAGCCGTAGGCAGGTGCGGTGTTTCCACGAGCGAGCCAGTTTCCGTAGAAGGTGCTGGTTCCGGTGTAGAAACAGGATTGGGAACCGGTGCCACAGCCGGACGTGTCAAACTCAAAGAAGTACTCGTGCGAGTTGCTGTAGTACGTGAGTTGTCGGTCCAAGAAGCCTTGAGGGCTCCAGTAGCTGCCTGCGTGAACATCGGTGGTCAACACGGTCATCTTCTTGTGAGAAGTTGGTGCGTTGGCTGGGTCAACGATGTCAACTTGGTAAGGCGTTGGTGTGGTTTGAGTGCCCGTGAGGGCAGGTTCGTATCCCACGTTTGCACCGTTGCTGCCTTGGTTCAGGTCTTGGAACTTCCAGTAGTATTGGAAGTCGTCGCCGTAGGACAGGTCGTCCACACGGGCCTTGAACCTACAGTCGGTAGCCGTGCTTGAACAGGTTCCGATGGAGACAAGTTCACCTGCATCGAATTGGTTGTTGGAGCCCAATCCGTAGGTGGTGCTGCTCCACGAAGTTCCACCGTTGGTGGAGTAGTAGAGCACGGGTGCACCGGAGGAGGTGGTGTCGATACCGGACATGTCGGTCAACTTGATGAAGAGCGTTCGCTCACCCTCAATGTACGAATCAATTCCAGTGTATGGAACAAAGTCCGAGGTTGGGGCATCGGAATCCGTACCACCAGAGTAGGTGATGAGGAGGTGAGAGTTGCGGCTTCCTGAAGCGATTCCGTAGGTGTAGAAGTACGTGTTACCACCGGTGTAGTACTCACCGACACCAACGTTGCCCGTGTTGGCAAGAGCGTTGGTGATGATGGACACACCACCAGAGGTGGCGGCACATGCCGTAGCGGAGTTACAGAAGTTCACGGTCTTCCAACCGGTACCGCTGCTGCTCACGGTGGCTGCTGACGGCGAGAGACCGATCGATGCCTTCAGGCTTCGAGCGGCGGTACCACCGTAGTTGCGGACCATGTAGGAGTTGCTGATACTGTTGCCGTTACACGAACCGCTGCCCATGCTGTAAGAGTAGCGTGGTGCCGTACCACAGCCTTCCAAGACCTTGACCTGGAAGGTGCGGGTGGAACCGTAGGCGTAGTTCATGTATTTCTTCCACTCGATCTTGTCGACCGTGGCGCCGCTTGGGAGGGCCTGGGAGGAAGTGAAGGTGTACTTGTGCCATGGGATGTAGTAGTAGGAACCGTAGTATCGGTAGTGGAATCGGTAGGTGCTGGTATAACAGTATGCGTAGTAGATGTAACAGTAGCCACCGCTTGCGGAGTTCACCTTGATGGACGGGTCAATGGCGACCGGGTAGATTCGGTCCTCGTGGAGAAGCCAGTCGGATTCAACCACGGTGATGAGGAGAACCTCGGGGCCGTAGACCTGCACGAAGAAGGTACCCATGTAGGGTTCTTCAGCACCAGCTTCCATGATCATTGGAGCTGGAATTTCAGCGAGGAGTTCGCCGGTTTCGATGTTGCGGATTTGAAGGTCTTCTTGCGTCTTGAAGAGTTCTTCACCGAGCATCGTTTCGCCGGAGTAGAGAGCGTAGCCAACAGGCATGCGCATGCCTTCGCTGAGACCGAAGTACTCGGCTGCCTCAGGAAGAACAGGAACCTCACGAACGATGAGGTTCTGCTTGATTTGGATGCTCTCAACAGCGTAATCCAAGTCGAAGCCTTCTGCGAGCGGGTAGCGGATGACGTTGCCACCAACTTCCACACCGTTCGGGCTTGGAGCGGTAATGAACGGTTCTGGAGCAGAACCGGACTCATCGAGGGTCACGAGCATGGGGTTGATACCGGAGATAATCGGGTCAACAAACTCGTTTGCCTGAACCGAGATGCCGTTTGCGACTTCAGGGGCAAAGTAGGTCATGAAGGTGTTCTCCGTGACTCCCCAGCCCTCTGGGTAGGCCTGAATGTTCAGGTCAATGTCTTCCCAAGTTCCGTCACCCGACATGTAGTGGAGAGGCTCGCTCGCCACCATCTGGGTAATGGTGCCATCCTCGTTGAGGAAGGACTTGGTCTTGGCGTCTCGCATCCCTTGTAGTTCAAGCGATGGGTCGTATTCGTAATCTGCTTCAGCGATCTTTTCGGGGAGCGCGAAGTAATCTTCTGCTCCAGTCGAGTCTGCTTCCACAGACTCCACGGTTGCTGCTGTTTCGTTGTTGTCAACGTAGCCGCTCATTGGCATGAGCACCATCAATGCGCACAACAACAGTGCAACCCCGATACCGCCGAAGACGGTCTTTTTCTGGTTTTTCTTATTTCCCAACATATGTCATTCACCCCATACGGACTGTATGCACTGCATCCCACAACTTACACCATTTATATTAGTTGGGGTACAGAATCTTTGAAAAAATGTCCAAGGATGAGAATACCGCTCAAGATTCTGTGAGCATTTTTACGGTGTAGATTTATCACTGATGGGAAAGATATTGGAAAAATATCAGGTGATGTGCATCCGATGCTTGAACCTCTGCTCCACAAAAGACGTTCATCATCACGCCTCATCGTCCTTTCCCCGCAGGACAAGCAACGCTCCAGCGGTTGCCATGATCGTGAGGGGAAGGCCCAACCCAGGTAGAGTGTCGTTGGCCTCTTGATCTTCGTTCGTGCTGACCTCTTCGGTTTCATTGCTGCTGACAACGTCCTCGACAAACAGGCCGTCCACGCAGGCTCCATTCCCTACAACGATATCTAATTGTGATTGCGAACGAACGGTGGCGTTGTTCACGTCCGTGTTAAAATCGTCTCGTTCATACAGTGAGGTCTCAATGAAGTAGCATCCTGGCTGGAGGGAAAAGGTTCGATTGTACTGTTCTCCATTCGAGGTGATGTCGTTCCACCACCATACGCCTCTCATTTCCCCAGAATTCATGGTGTTCACGGTGATGATGGCCGTGTAGGTGAATTCGGCCTGAAGTTCATCCACCTCTGCTTGGTATTCGTAAGTCCAATCGGCGCCTTGTTTTGCAGGGGCGTTGGTCGCCACAAGTTTGTTGACGTGAATGCTTTCCTCGCTCAAGGGTGTGGCGCTGGCTGGTTGCCACAACCACACCATGTTGGATTCGTGCTTTCCTGTATCCTCACCAACAAGCACTCGACCGTCATCGAGCACAAGCAGATTGTCGGGACCTGCAAGGTTGTTGATGTCACATTCGTACGCATCCGATGCGGTGTAGGGGCCTCCCACAATCGCTGGGTCGATTCTGTTGACGTTCCAGGTTGCTTCCATGGTCATTCGATACACAATGCCGCAGTAATTCTGCGTGAGGTCGATGTCGTCTTGTCCGTCCGTCATGCCGTTCGCAATGCTCGACATAGCCAGGTAGAGCGTGTCGGGAACCTTTGGATTGAACGCTACGCCTTCCATTTTGTTCCACTCGTCGGTAGCACCGAGCGCAGCTGCGGCCTTTCGAGATTCAAGGAACGCCACTCTGTCATCCGTTGCGGTGCCAATGATGCCGTCTCCGTTGAGGTCATCGTTCAATCGGGCTTCAGCCCAGTCGTTGATCTCGGCATCGGAGATGTAGGAACTCTGACCTGCAACAAAGTCCGCCGTTGTAATGCCGTCGTACTCGTCAATCCACGTTTGAACCTCTGCTGAAGACGATGAACCAAGTTCAATCCAGTCAACGTCAAAGCCAGTTGTGGCGGCGTCTCTACCCGCATCTTGGGAGACATGAGCCGCATACAATGTTCCCGCACTCAAGTCACCGGCCGTATCTGCGATGAACTTGTACAGAACGGTGTCGTAGCCGTCATCGGTGAGGTAGACGGTCTTCTCATCGGGCATCACCTTGGCATTTTCGTGAGAGAATCGCCCCATGGCGAGATGGCGATTCAACTCAGGCTGGTCCGAAGCGGCGTTGTCGATTTCAATGATGTAGCCGTAATCGTAAGGGTTGGGGTAGTATCCCAAATAATCGGCAAGTCGAGTCTGGTCGGCGTGGTATCGGAAGCTCTCATCGTTCCACCGCTCCGTGTCATCGAAATACAATTCTTCGGAAAACAAGGGCGTACCCCACGGACTGATACTACCAAAGCAAAGCACCCATCCTCCGTTGATACCGCTCAGGTCCAGCATCTTACTGGTCAACACGTCCCACTGTACGGTTGATGCATTCCATTCAAGCGCCAATTGACTGATGCCAGCAGGGCGGTCTTCCCATGCGGTGTAGAGGTAGCCGCGAAGGCCGTCCGTGGTTGCAGGAACGTAGGCGTTGTAGTCGGGCTTGTGACTCAGATAGACTTGGGCGCCGTCATCAGCAGCGTAAATCCCGCCGGCCACACCGCCTTCGGTCAGGGCATCACCGGTTTGCAAGAGCACCTGGTAGTCGCCGTATGATGTGCGTATGCCGTGCCAGATATCCTGTGCCCTGCTGGACGCATCCAACTCGGGAACCGTTTCGGGAAGGTTGTTCCAATCAACGCCGTGAACCACGCCAACCGTGGCCTTGTAGCCGTCTCGGTCAGGGTGCATGGCGTTGACGAAAAAATGACCGTTGGCATCGACATGCATGCCGGTGACCTCAGCCTCGGGAGGCATCATCATGATTCGCGTCATGGTGGATGGCGTTCCGGTGTCACCGCTTTGTGCCACGACGATCGGCGCCATGCTCAGGAGGAGGAGCACCCCTATTGAACAGACGACCAACGTGGGTTTGTTGCCCATGACGGGCTCTGGAAAGGGATTGACAAAAACGTTCCTCAATCACCAAAAAGGACTCCAGAGGATGAATCTGTTCAAACCGAGCCTCCGGTTTGTCGTAGAAGAGAAGGAAAAGGCCAGAAGGGGCGCCGTAGCGCCCCTTCCAGCGTTGTACACCTCAGAGAGGTGGATGTGCTTCAGCGTGGGGGATCAGTAATCCCAGTCCTTGCCTTCGCCGCCTTCACCGTCTCCACGGGAGAGGATGAAAGCACCAGCGATGAACGCTACGATGACAACGCCACCGATGAGGCCCCAGGTCCACGTTGGGACGCTGGAGGACGTATCGTCGCCAGTGTCGCCAATGGTGCCGTTGCCGTCGTCGGTGTTGCTGCTATCGGACACACGGGTGTCGATGATGCTGTTCATTGAAGCAGCAGCGTCCATGTTGCCGAGGGCGTCCATGGGCACAGCGGTGAAGAAGTACTCTTGACCGGTGCGGACGCTGGGCATGTCGATGCTCAGCGTGGTTGCGTCAGCACCCATGGCTGCGTCGGGGCAGGGCGTAGGCATTTCACCAACGGTGAAGTCATCGGTGGACCAGCAAACGTGCCACATGGCGACGTCGCTTGCGTCTCCGGTGATTTCCCAGGTGATGACCCACTGGCCGTCTTGAGCTCCAACAGCGAGGTTGGTGGCGGCGACATCGCCGTCGACCTTCTTGTCGGCCACAACGCTGGCGATTCCGGGAGTGGAACAACCTTGTTCGTTGCAGACAGCGACCTCGAGGTGGTAGGTCTCGCCGTGCGTGGTTTGGGAACCGCTGTAGGTGTAGGTGCGGTCTTCGTCAGCCACGGTGGCTTCGAAGGCGTCATCACAGTCAGCTTCAGCAGCACAGATGCTCACGACAATGCTGTCGGAGTTGAGCAGCGTACCGGTGATGTCCCAGTTCATGGCGATGGCGCCACCGCGCTGGGCTTCAGCGCTGAATCCGCTCACGGAGGCATCGGGGATGCTGGCCTGAGCGAGTTCACCACCCATCAAGACCATCACACCGGCAGGGATAACAGGGGTGTTGTCAGGCACGTCGTAGGTGAACATCTCGGTGGTGGCGTCCACATCGGTGGAAGCGTCCGAGAGCAGAACCCACTTGCCAGAGCCGTCAATGTACCACAGTGAGGTGGCTTCAACATCCTTGGCGACGATCACGGAGATCGACTGGTCAAGAACGTCGCTGGCGGTGTAGGTGGTGCTTGGAGCGTAGTCCATAGCAGCCACGGCAGCATAGGTGCCCGTGAAGCCTTCAAGTTGAACGGCGTCGTAGCCAGAAGCGTCCTTGTCGGCGAGGGTGTTGATGGTGAACTCCGACTGACCGTTGTAGTCGAGGCTGTATTGCACCTCAACACCGGAGTCGGTGGTGGCGGTGGCCACAGCACTGTTCCAAACGAACAGGTCAATCTCTTGGGAAACTTCGCCGTTGTGAGCGTCGGTGACGACCACAGTGACAGGCGAGTTACCGATGAAGTCTGGGAGGACAGGAGACGTACACACGGTAGCACCTTCGGCTTGGCTACCCGTACATCCACCAATTTCGCCACCGGGGTATGTGTAGGCGAAGTTCATGCCCTCTCCCGAGGGGTCGTCCACGTCAAAGGCAGAGACAGCGAAGACAAGCGGGTCTTCCTGACCGACGACGATGTCGCCTTCCGTCGTCAACTCAAAGGAGGTGATGACCGGGAGGTTGTTGACAACATCAACGACCATGGTGACACGGTTGTTGCTGGGTCGCATGTCCGTACCGCCAGCCCAAGGCATTGGGTCGGTATCGGTGGAGGCTTTGTTGTTCATGTGAAGTTCCATCTCAATGGTGTACTCGCCAGGTTCCATGATGGCCGTGGTACAAACCGAACCGCCCATGATGCCGAGAGGGGACCAGGTATAGGGTTGGTCCGTGCCTTCGAGACACTCGGTGAGAACGCCGCTGTCAAGTTGCGCGCCGTCAAGGGAAACGGTGTAGGAAACGTTCCATCCGTATTCCTTGTTCATGTCGCTGCCACGGTGCTCCACATCAGCGTAGATGAGGGAACAACCGACGTTGAGGTCGCCGTCTTCACCCTCTTGTGTGAAGGTGGATGCAGCGCCGGTACAGTCCGAGTTGTAGCCTTGATAGATGCCCATGCGAGAGATACGGATGTCGTCGTAGGTGCTCTTGGTACCCGTGAGTTCATCGACGTCAGTCTTGGGTCGGTCATCACCGGTTTGGTCAACTTCACAGAAGTTGTTCCACGTGGTGACGTTTTCGTTTCCTTCAGAAGCTTCGGTGGATTCCACACACTCCTCGTACTGACCGTACATGGTGTAGCCAATGACCTCAGCTGTCAGTTCCCAGGAAGCATCGGCTTGTGTACCGGGAGAAACCACACCGGAGAGTTCCCAAGTGGTCTGGTAGTCAAGCACGGCGCGGGTGGCGCTCTGCGTTGCGTTCGGGTCGGTTTCGTTGGCGAAGGTGTCGACCGTAGCGTCCGTTCCTGCCGTGAAGGTGGTCACGTCGATGGTTTGGCCGGAAGCCGTTTGAGCCGTTGCCTGTCCGGAGAGGGAAAGGGTGACTTCCACGTTGCGTGGGTTGAAGGTGTCAGAACCATCGGCCTTGACCATCAACTTGAACGGAAGGTCGCCGGTGATGGAACTGGCGTCGAGGCTGGAGGTTTCCATGGCCTCACCCTGTCCGTCAAGCCAGACGAGGTCGACTTCAACATCGTACCAGTCTTCGACGATCACGTACACCAGCTCGGCGTTGTTGGCCGTGTCGATGTCGGTTGGGCTGTCAACAGCCACTTCAACGAGGTATTCACCCTGCGTTGGTGTCCAGGTGATGTCAGCGCCGAGTCGCTGGAGGGTCAACTTTCCGCCGCCGAGGAAGGCGCCGGAGGTGAGTGGGTTGGTGCTGCCGTCATAATCACAGACGGTCGCATCGTCGCACATCACATCGTTGTTCTCCCAAATGAGGTCGTTGCCGGATGGGTCCTTGGCAACGCCCATCACCGCACCGCTCGAGTCGGTGAGGTAGATGGTAACCGTGTACGACAGTTCGGTGATGTCCGCAGTACCCTCGTTCTTGATGAACGCAGAGAACGTCGTCTCTTCGCCCACCTGCAAGGTGTTGCGGCAACCCAAGTCGTTGCACGTACTTTCTTTTGGTGTGGTGATGGCAACCACTGACGGGTCAGCGCCGGAGCGAGCGCCCGTGTCTTCGATTACCACTTGTTCTTCAAGCTCGTGCATGTCCATGCCGGCGAGGAAACTCGTCAGCAACAACATCACGAGGATTACAGGTGTCATATTCTTCATGTCTATACCCCCGAAGGTTCGGTATCCCTCCCCACGCCATGCGTCGTATTTATACTATGGGCAGGGTGAATCAGGCGTGAAATCGTCTAAAAACGGCTAATTTCGCCTGTTTTTGAACTTGCGGCCTCCATTTCACATCAAAAATGGTGCATTTTTTTTGTAAAAAAGAAACAATCCTTTGGATGAGATATTTTTCACAAATTTCGCAGCGCTGCCGAGGGTGGAATCTTTGAGGCTTGGCGAACGGGGAGAAAGGTGGTGAGCAGAACGATGAGCCAGCCGAGGAAAAACAACAGCGTAGTGCTGAGCCAAGGGAACGAGAAGGATGCACCCTCGCCTTCCCACAGAGCCTTGTAAAGAACGACATGAAAACCGTATCCAATCACGAAGCCGTTGAGCATGCCGAGAAGGGCTACCCAGGAAACTTCGATTGAGAACAAGCGAAGAACATGACGTTGGCGGAATCCGATGGCACGAAGCATGCCGATGGTGGTGCGCCGCTCGCTCACGTTACGCACCGTGACCACCCCAATTCCCGCAACGCCCACCAGCAGACCAAGGGCGAGGTAGCCCTCAAACAACGACAAGATCGCCAGGACCAGGGATTGGATGATCATGATTTCCTCTGCCACCGTTTGAACGTTGATATTACGAGCGGCCAATTCAACATCGAGAACATCCTCAAGTTCGTTGGCGGCCTGGCGTACTTCAGTTGATTTGCCTTGAGCAGCGGGTTGCTCGCCACGTACGCCCTCCACAGGCGTTGCTTCAGGACCAACGCTCACGTACATCCTCGTCATCTTTCCGTCGAATTGAGTTTCCACAATTTCACCGCTCATCCATACCCCGGGAGAGAAGATGTAGGAGGACTGTTTAAGGAAGCCCCCAACCACCGCCGTACGGGTGTTTTTGGGATTGGAGAAATCAATTAGCGAAATCGAATCTCCAATTGAAAATTGAAGGGGCACAAGAGTGGTCCCGTCTGCCGAGGATTCCAGCCCAAACGAAGCGTCGAGGAAGACGACGTTCTCGAAAGTCGCCAACGCCTTCCACGCGTCTTCGGACGTGTTGCCAAGGCTCTCATCCCATGCATGGAGTGGGAGCCCGCCATGAAGCGTAAATCCAACATCAACCCCGCGCAACAGGTAGGGCATTCGCTCACCGGCATCGTCCTCGAGGTGCACCGGCGCCCGGTAAACCCCACCAACTGCGTCAATGTTGGCGAGTGAGGGATGGTCAATGCCCCATGTCGTGGGATCGCTATCAAGGTCAATCGGTCGTGACCTCGTCGAGGTGAGGAGCAATTCAAATTCACCCTCTGCCTCCTCAACAAAATCTGAGGAGTAGGAATCAAACTGTTCGGTGTATCCCGCTAAGACGACCACTGAAAACATGGTGATGGAAAACATGCCCATGACCACAGCGGTGCGAACCGGATGGGCCAACGGGTGCGCCAACGCCACCGAACCGACGGGTCCCGTCCGGCGGGTGATGAAGGAACGTTTCGCAAGCCAACCCACAACCTGAGGTGCGATACTGGTGAGAACCAACACCCCTGCAAAGACCTGCAAAAGTCCAAGCACGATGAAGGCCAACTCGTTGGGGTCCATGCGTTGGCGGAACGGGTCCAGAGGCGCCAACACCAAGGTCCAGAGGAGGAACAACACGCCGATGGCTCCGAGCGTGTTGCGTGCGGCATCTCGTGTCCAGCGGTTAACGGGTTGATGTCGATTGAGCAGAACGGGAAGCTGCCACGTGATGATGGGGGTCAAGAAAAGAATCAACCCAATTCCCAACAGCACATAGGTTGCGTACGAAAGCCCGCTGGTTGTGCCAAACACCAGCAACCCGGCACCGCATAGCCCAATCAAACCAAAGGCGATGACCTGCAGGAGCAACACCCCCCACGGAACGCCTCGTTTGAGCACGAAACGTGCGCCCCGCAAGGCCCTCACGATGTTCAATTGTGCATTGAAAAAAGCACTGGACCACAACAGGGTGAGCGCCAACAACGCCCCCCATATCCAACCGGCCAGGAAAGAATCCAGCGTCCATGAGAATTCAAATTGCTGTGCCCCAACGGAGGAGAAGATGCTCGAGAAGCCCACCGAAATCACCCAAGCGAGCCCCAGGCCAAGAATTGAGCCAAAACCTCCAGAGATGAACGCCAGGACCGCTCCCTCGAACACAAACAAGGAACGAGCATCGCTGCGTCGTAAACCAAGTGCGCGCACAGCCGCTAATTCGGTTCTTCGTACGTCGGCAAGCAACATGATGATGGTGAGCGAGAGTAAGACGCCGGCGGCCATCGTGAACGTGCCGAACACGAGGAACATGGCCGAAAGGGCACCTGAAGAGGCTTCAGCCTGTTCCATGGCATCCAATTGTACGGCCTGGACGTTGAGGTGAAGGTCGTCAACACCGCTTTGATTGTCAAACCATGCCTTCAGTGCATTGAACGAGCTGCTGTTTTCGAGACTCAAACCAGAACCGGAGAACATCAATAGCGAACGGTCGTCGGTCTCCGCCATGGCCAAGGCTTCGGCATCGGAAAGAGATACGAGTCCAAGAACAACTCCGTCCAGGTCAGCGAGTTGGTCAAAACCCTCAATGGACGTGTAGGCGCCTGCATTGGTCAGCACAACATCTGAATCATTGCCGTAAGCATAGGGCAGTACACCCGTCATCGATAACACCGAGGTGTTGGTCAGGGCGAGGTGTTCGAGACGGGCTGAGGTCAGGACCTGACCTTCCTCGACCTCAAGGGTGGCTTCCTCACCACCAAACGCCAACACCATCTGAGGCAGACGTCCAAAGCCCGGTGCGTCCGAAAGCACGGGTAATCGAAGTGTCTCCACGAGGGCATCCTTGGAGTTCCATCGCACCAAGCCGTTTTCGTACGTGCACCACGCTCGCTCGACGTCGACCACCAGGGTAGCCGTCCCGTCGCACGGGGAGGACATAGGGGGTTCATCCACGGTTGGGGGTTCTGGCCAGTCCGACCCGTCGCTGGGTTCGAAGGATGCATTGAACGCTGGGGACCGAAGATACGACGTAGTGAGCAAGCCTTCCAGACGAATGTAAAGGGCGTCGTCAACCAAGATCTCGTAGGAAAGTACGGTGCTTGGGACATCCACGTTGAGCAGGTACTCGGTTTCGAGCGTGAGGTTTTGATTGAACACAAGAAGATTCAACCCTGTACCGTTTGCGCCGAGCACCCACCATGCACCGTTGCCCCATGCAACGGCGACCGGTGAACTGGACGACGCATACAGCGCCCGTTCGGATTCATCGACCAGGTCCGTATCGGCCAATCGGATATCACCATCCGTAAGATACACGGCTGAGGAAGCGTCATCCACCCATGCTGCGTCGACCAAACGCTCCCCTTCGTCAGCCTGCCACAACCATGCATCTCCCCCATCCAACGGTTCGAAACCAAGGCCCGAAGGCGTGACGTGCCACCAGACATCGCTGCCCAAACGGAGCGCACTCACATCGCTGTCCGCCAGCGTCAACAACGCTTCACCATCGTGTTGGACATCGATGAGAGGAACTTGCAGAACCTCGAGCAACGCTGCATCTGGATAGAGCAACGAGCGATTTTCACGAAGCGCAGCGACGTCCTCCCCAGCGATTCGCTGGAGGCCAGCGTTTGACGAGACGGTGAGTGATTCCGTCGCTTCATCAAACGTCCAAACGATGCCAACATCTTCAGCGGTCAGGGTGGCGTTCATCAGCGCCTCCAAACCCCCCAATTTCGCTCGTAATTCATCATCCTCCAGCGCCGGCCCGAAGGCGAGGGAAAGCCGATTGAGACGACCCTCCATGTTGAGCATTGTCTGGGCTGAGACCAAATCGGTGAACACGGCAGGAGCGTTCGTCCCAGCCATCGCACCTTGACCCTCGTTTGGAACGACGGCATGAACCATGACGGAAATTGAGGTTCGAACTCGAATCCCCTCTTCGGTGATGAAGGCACTGAGGTTCAATCGCTCACCTGCAGCAACCTCGAGGGTCTCGGCAGCGACATCGTTGAGCACCACATGGACGATGCCCTCCTCCATGTTGATGGCGTGAAGTTCGGAAAAGCGCAGACCTGTTGAAGGATCGAGCGGCGCCCAAATCCCTTCGTCATCAACGGTTTCATTTCGCGCAAACAGGGGCACGGAGGGTTCGGCTCGTCCGTTTTCGGCCGCGAGGCTGACGGTGCTGACCACACCGTATTGACGGCCATCAAGGTGCGAACTCAGCATCGTATCGTTTTGAAGACGGTCCCAAAACTCAACCGCTACGTCCTCGGTAAATTCTACCGAGAGGCCCGTCATTGGGTCAACACCGGCCAACAAGACATCGGTCTCCCCCCACGCTGCTTGGACTTCCTGACCCACGGTTGCATCCAGCGAATCACCCACAACCAGAGAGGACGTGATGATGGCAGAGGAAATCACCAGCCCGGCGATCATCAATGCAGATTGGCGCTTTCTACGTCGGATGTTTTCCTTGGCAAGACGCCAAACAAGCAAGCGTTGCGGCACCAGCATGGGTTGAACAAACAACATGGACATGATGCCGACGAGGAGGCTTCCTGCGACCATCGTAAGGGTTGACGCCCCCATCCAACTCAGCACCAGTCCGGTGAGGACACCGTCAATCGGCCCTGCAATCAGCAGGAGAACACGGTGGCTGACCGAACATTCGCCCCAACGACGAGCGACGAGAAGGGTCGACAGGCTCAACGCAAAGACCAGTATTCCAACGAACACCAGCCAAAGAAGCACGTTCACTCCTCCTCACGCTCAAGCCTACGAGCATCGGATTGAATCGTCCCGTCGTTCATGGTGATGGTTCGCTGACACTGAGAGGCAATGTCTGAATCGTGCGTGACGATGAGAAAGGTGGTGCCGTGGTGCTGGTTCATCTGCGACAGCAGTCCCATCACTTCCGTGGACGTGGCGTTGTCCAAATTCCCCGTTGGCTCATCGCACAGAATGATGGACGGGCGATGGACGATGGCGCGGGCAACGGCGACGCGTTGCTGTTGGCCCCCCGACAACTCTGCGGGCCGATGCTCTCCTCGGTCACTCAAGCCCACTCGCCTGAGGGCTTCCATGGCCTCCTTGCGCGCATCGTGCGGAGCATACCCGTTCAACAGGAGCGGCAGCTCCACGTTCTCGACGGCGGATAGAACAGGGAGGAGGTTGAAATCTTGGAAAATGAATCCAAAATGCTTGCCTCTCAAATCGGTGCGCTGGTCATCTGAAATGCCGTACAGTTGCTGACCGTTCACCGCAACCGAGCCGGAGGTGGGTTCATCGATACCGGACAAGATGTTGAGCAAGGTGGTTTTGCCACACCCTGAAGGACCCATCACCGCCACCATCTCTCCCGATTCGACGACGACATCAACACCGCGAACGGCTTCAACGGTGGATTCTCCCGCCTGGTAGAGTTTCCAAAGTTGGGTGGCTTGGAGGGCAGGTGTCATGAGTTGACGAAAGGGAACTGCATTGATAAATCCCTGCCCGAAAGGCATCCCATGGCCACAGAAGGCGACACCGTTGAGATCACCGTCATCGCCTTTGGACCCGTTGCCGAACGGCTTGGGGGCCGCCAACACAGTGTGGAGGTCGCTTCAGGCTCGACCATCAGCGAACTGATTGGACAGTTGGACCTCACCGAATGGATTTCGTTCGGCCTGTCCGTGGCGGTCAACGGTGAACGCTGTTCGGTGGACACCGTGATTAATGGCCCCTCTGAAATCGCTCTTCTGCCACCCGTAAGCGGGGGCTAACCCCTTCAATTTGGACCGGAAAAAGGAAAGCCTTCAACAACGGGGAGCGCAAGGGACATTCGAGGAAGGACCATGGTGGGTGGACTTGGACCGCTTGAATTGAGCATTCTGCTCTTGCTGTTTTTCGTGTTGTTCGGCGCACAGCGTCTCCCTGAACTCGCCAATGCCCTCGGCCGCTCGAAGGGTGAATTTCACAAAGGACTCTCCGAAGCCACCGCCATCGGCGACGCCGCAAAAACGGTGGCCGACCTTGAAGCAGGTGGGCGCACCCCTGACCAAGTTCTCATGGACAGGGCCAAAGCCGTCGGTCTTGAGCCAGCGGGCATGCCCGTCGACGAACTGGAAAAGAAAGTCAAAGCCCTTGAGTCGCTCCAAGGCGACGGTGAAAACGAGTGAGTTCAACCTCGTTTCCGCTTGATTTCAACGGGTGAACCGCAGATTGAGCAGTCGCCCAATTCACCTTTTTTTGACCTCTGAACATCGTCGGAGAGTGATGAGGTGGCACCGCAACCCTTGCAGCGCTGCTGCCATATCCAAACCTGTCTGGAGGGAGCATTAGCGACGGATTCCACCGTTCCACCCGCATGCTTGTAGCAGTTCTGGAGGCGATAGTCGTCCGTGACCAGCACCGCATCGACTTCCAACGCCAGAGCCAGCACGTCAAGGTCAACGTCCGAGAGCCGTGCATAATCGCCCGTCGCCTCCGCACAGGCCTTTGCTTGAGCCCGAGCTTGCACAGAGACGGTTCTCCACTCGAGGTCAGCCGCATCCACCAAAAGGGCACGAGCCTGGCTCAAGCGCTCAAGTTCAGCCTGTTGAGACTGGGCACAGACGCCACCAGCCAATTGAGCGGGCGGCCAATGGAGCAACGCCGCTGTGTCCAGCACCCGAACCATGCGCAGATGAACAGAACACCCCCCATGAAGGCACCGCTCACCCCTATCTTCATGAAAGGCAGCCGATAGGGAACACCATGAGTTGGAAGGCGAACATTCTGGACGCCTTTGAGGTGTTTGGGCCCGCCAGCCTGTTCGTGCTCTCGTTTACCGAAGCCATCGTGCAACCCATCCCACCGGACGTGATGTACATCCCCATGCTCGCCAACGCCGCAGGCGATGTCCCGCTCGTGGTGTGGTTGTGGTTGACGGTCACCGTTGCATCGGTCCTTGGTTCACTCGTGGGTTATTGGATTGGTCAACGGTGGGGGACGTCGCTCATGAAGCGATTTGGCCAAGAGAAGCACTTGACAAAACTCGAGCACCTGACGGAGACGTACGGGACCTTCGGAATCTTCATCGCTGCTTTTTCCCCTATTCCGTACAAGGTTCTGGGTTGGATGGCCGGCATGGGCCACATGGCGAAGCGACCGTTCATCATGGCGGGATTGGCTGGACGTGGTTTGCGGTTCGGGCTTGAAGCCGTCCTCATCGGGTTGTACGGCGACCAAGCGATTGACGCCATGATGTGGTTTCTCGACAACGAAGTGCTCCTCGCTGTCCTCTTGATCGTAGCTGGTGCGGGCGCATGGTTTGCATGGAGATGGTGGAGCGAACTGGGCGACCAGCCGCCCACCAACAACGCGTGAGCGTGCACGACCGTTGGCCACGGGAACGGTTATGAACGGGACGCAAGTGGGGCAAATACCGCTCGCGTGGTGTAGCCAGGTCCATCATTACGGGTTTTCATCCCGTCGACCCGGGTTCGAATCCCGGCGCGAGCATATCTGTTGAGCAGTGTTGGTTTATTAACGAAGTTTTGGCGCATCTTGGGCACTTCATCCAACGGCCGTTTCAAGTTCGTTTGCGAGAAACTTTAGATGCCTCCCCCCTGAGCAGGCATTATGGTCAACATTGGAGATGCCGCCCCTGCCTTTACCCTTCGAGCCACCGACAAGCGAGAGGTTTCGCTCTCGGAATATGCGGGAAAGACCGTCATCCTTGCCTTCTACCCCGGCGCCTTTACCGGTGTTTGCGACAAAGAGATGTGCGCCTTTCAGGACAACATGGCGGCCTTGAACGATGCCGATGCCGTGGTGCTTGGCATCAGTGTTGATTCGCCATGGGCGAATGCCGAATTCGCTCGAAAGTACAACCTCGAGTTTGAACTGCTTTCCGACCTCAACCGAGAAGCCGTGCAGGCCTACGACGCCGCCTTTGTCGGCTTGGGCGGCATTGACGGCTACATGTGCGCCAACCGTGTCGTGATCATCATCGACGGCAACGGAACCGTTCAGTATCGGTGGGTAGCTGAAAACCCAGGGGTTGAACCGGACTACGCCGAAGTGGTTTCAACCGCTGCAGGCCTCTGAGTTCAAGCGACTCGGGCGCGGGCACAAGGTTGTGCTCAGGCCAAGGTACCGTTGTTGTAATCTTCGATGGCCTGGTAGATTTCTTGACGCGTGTTCATGACAAAAGGCCCGTAGCGAGCAATCGGTTCACCAAGTTCGGGACCTCCGAGAATCAACAATTCCGCACCGTCTTCCTCAGCAGTCAGGGTGACCGAATCGCCTTCCGACAACAAGCCCAAACCCCCGTCATGAAGGGACCGTCCTTCAATGTCCATAGAACCGCCAAAGGCGTAAATCATGACGTTGTGGTCGTGTTCACACGCATGCGTGTAGGAGGCTCCTGCCTCCATCTTGAGGTGAATGTAGGTAATGGGAATCACCGTGTCAATCACCGCTTGAACACCCAGCGCTTCACCTGCAATCACCTTGGCCCACACCGTCCCGTCCTCGCTGCTGGCTTCGGGAATATCCGACGAAGGGATGTCTTGGTATCGTGGCGGCATCATCTTGTCTTTGGAAGGCAGATTGACCCAAATTTGGAATCCGTGCATCCTTCCGCCGTTTTCCATCATGTGGTCTTGAGGCAATTCAGAGTGAATCACGCCACGTCCAGCCGTCATCCATTGGACGTCTCCGGGATTGAGGTCACCGCTGTTGCCCGCTGAGTCGGCGTGCTTCATGCCTCCAGCCAACAGATAGGTCACCGTCTCAAAACCGCGATGTGGATGGTCGGGCGCACCGACGGCTTCGCCTGGGGCATAATCAACCGGCCCCATTTCATCGAGAAGAAGAAAGGGACTCATCAAACGACCCATAGCCGCAGGTCGTCGCACTTTGAAGCCCCCGCCTTCGAGAACGGTGTGAGTTGGTACGATGGAATGCAATGTTCGCTTCATGTGTTCACCTTCGCGTCATGGAATTCAAAATGGCTTGTATGGTTTCGGGGTTGGCGGCCTTTTTCTTGTTGGTTACCAGTGAACGCCCCACCACCACACAACCGAGGAAGGAAAATTGCATCCTCATGGCCATGATCACGTGTTGGCCACCGCCACCCGAATGGGTACCGAGCGCAACCGTGCGGTCCCGGAAGAGGCGACGAAAATCATCACCGTCTCGGCTTAACCAAGCGATGGCGTTGTTGAGGACGGGCGGATACGAGCCGTTGTACTCCGGTGCAAACACAAACCACGCATCGCCGCTCTCGAGCACCGTTTTCAGTTCCTCAAGACCTTCGAGCACGGGCGTTGCTTGTTCTCGTGCAACCGTGTACACCGGGAAATCGTAAGCGTTGAGCGATACATGTTCCACATCATGGCCCAATTCAACGGCGTAGGCCTCGACTTCCCTTGCCAGAACAGCGTTGTTGCCATCCGAAGCATGGATGAACACAAGCCTCGCCATGGAGTAGCCAAGAGGCCACCCGCTTTATGATTGCCAGTTTCACGGCGGGGACCTTCAAACGCGGGCCTGTTCTGCTTCAGCGGCCTTGTAGGCCTCCGTGAATCGTGCCATCCAGGTGTGCCGTGGTTGAGGCGCCTCCCCTGCGATGACATCGTGATGCGCGGCGAGGTAGTGAGGCATCATCTTCACCAACATGGCCGGGAGGGAGTCGGCCTCATAGGATACGGCACCGCAATCCATGCAGGCCATCAGAGGCATGTCCGCACAACAGTGGGGGCGATGTTTGAACTTATCCAAGACAAAAATCACACCTTCGCAGCATCAACAGGACAAGGCGTTAAAGGGGACGTGGCCCTGTTTCACGGCATGTCAGAAGCCATGATTCTCGAACACGCTGCGTTAACTGACACGGATTTCCTGATTTACACCGGAGACTTTTGCGGCTACTGCCGTGCACTGAAGAACCTCCTTGAAGGGCATGAGCTCAGTTATGTTGAATACAATTTTGACCACCACGACGGTTTTCGAAGAGCCGTGGTGCAGGCAACCGGCCATCGTACGGTTCCCGTGGTGTTTGACCTCCGGGGTGAGCAACCTCTGTTCATCGGGGGCTTCGACGAAACCAACCGCTATCTCAAGAAAAAGTCGTGAGCCATTCCTTGAGCGCATCATGGTGCTCAACGGGAATCATGTGCCCTTTACCGTGTTCGATGAGTTCGACCGCCCATCCTGCTGACTCAAAGGTGTGAGCCACCGCCCAACCGTCTTCGAGGGGGACCCTCACGTCCTTTTCCCCGTGCATCCAAAACATCCGTTTTTGCTCGAGTTCACTCAAACGCAGGCGGAGTTCCATTGGACGTACAAGACGCGTCCCCATGCAGACCAAACCCACAATGCGGTCGGCAATGGGGAGTTGAAGCAATTCCTGCGCCATGGCGCCGCCTTGAGAAAAACCACCCACGACCAAGGGGCCAAGCGGGGCCTCTTCAGCGATCAACTTCTCAAGTTGTGAGAGGCTCGCATCAACGTCCATCAGTTCTCTGCGAGACAGCTTACCCCTTCGGGTCACATCGGCGTCAAAATCCTCATACCGCCACCACGTGAACCCCCGGTTTGGATGGCGAAACCGTGCCTCAGGAACGAGAAGTGTCCACCCTTCCGGCAAAATTTTCTCAGCAAACGGTCGCATCATGGAAGCGTCGCCCGTCATGCCGTGCATCATGATGAGGGTCGGCACGTCAACACCTCACAAGGTCCACTGTGTGATGATGCCGCCTGCCACCTTGAGATGAAGTTCTGAGGATTGCCCACGAAGGGTGATGGTGAGGGAGTAATCACCCGATAGCGAGGGGATGGTCCCAATCGCTCCCTTCTCGGAGGCGCTTGAGCCCCAAGCGCGCGTCAGCGGCGAGGCACCTTGGTGGTCCTTCATCGTCAACGTGCCGGAGCCCCCTTGGGCGATGTCAACATCCAGGTACCACACCAAGACGTCCCAATCGTTGCCGTCGGGATGACCGCTATCGAGGAAGGAATCGTAAATGTCGTTCTCGTTTTCCTCGTACACGCTGTCCAACAAATCACGTGCTTGGTAGAAGTAAACATCCCCTTCATACCCGGTTTTGGTTTGCGTAAGTTCCATCCGAAGTTGCTCGACGCCCTCGCTGTCCGTCCACACCAAGGAATCGATGAAGCCGTCACGACCGCTAAAGGAATAGATGAGTCGATGATCTTCATCGGATTGAGCCACCACGTCAACGACACCGTTGTAGATGGAAGCGGTGGTGGCACTCCATGCTTGTCCGAGGAGCGTGAATTGCCACGTATCGCCTTCGTTCCACGGGAAGTTGAACACCGGTTGAGGCTCACCCTGCTCGTACACGGAAAGACCGTCCATGGTGATGCGGCCGAGGAACGGGTTGTGGTTGATGACGGCGTGGCGTTGGGCTTCCCGTTCGTTGGAAATACCCAGTCGATAGAGGCCGGATTCGTTGTCGGATTGAGCCACGACAAGCCGGGCGCTGTCTTCTCCGAACTGGGGAGTAACGAAGGTGTAGAGCCACTGGTCACCCACATCCCACACCGGTAAACGAAGTTCGTCCTCGGTGGTATCGCCTCGGTTTTGAGAGGACACCGTGGGGCCTTCAAGGCAACCGGCAAGGCTCAACGAGACCATGAGCCAGACCATCAGACCCATGCTTCGCATGATACAGGCTCTCGCACCCTCCTTGAAAGGCTAACGCTCACGTGCAAGTAAGCGCACGGTTGAACCGTTGAGCTCAGAGCAGACCGTTTTGCGTCATGACATCGGCGCCGGCGAGAACGACGGCCACGATGGACATCAGCTTGATGAGAATGTTCAGCGAAGGGCCTGAGGTGTCCTTGAACGGGTCGCCGATGGTGTCGCCAATAACGGCGGCATCATGGGCTTCGTCACCTTTCTTGGCGCCGGGGATATGGTCCTGCTCAATGGCTTTCTTGGCGTTGTCCCAAGCACCACCAGCGTTGGCCATGAAGAGGGCCATCAGTACACCGGTGACGAGGGAACCTGCAAGCAGACCACCGAGCGCATCGTAGCCAAGGCCGTACCCGACGAGAACGGGAGCGACAACGGCGACCACACCGGGGCCGACCATCTCACGAAGGGCTGCCTTGGTGGAGATGTCCACACAGGTTTGGGAATCGGGCTTCACGCCTTCCTTGCCTTCGAGAAGACCAGGGATCTCCTTGAATTGGCGGCGAATTTCGACCACCATGTCGCCGGCGGCCTTACCAACCGAGGTCATGGTCATGGCGGCGACAACGAAGGGCAGACCGCCGCCGATGAGCAGGCCGATGACGACCATGGGGTTGGTCAAACCGAGGTCGAGCGTATCACCGTTGGCGCCGATGGCCGAGGTGTACGCAGCGAATAGAGCGAGCGCCGTCAGAGCGGCAGAACCGATGGCGAAGCCTTTGCCGACCGCAGCCGTGGTGTTGCCAATGGAGTCAAGTTCGTCGGTGATGGCGCGGACATCATCGCCCAATGCGCTCATCTCGGCGATACCGCCAGCGTTGTCGGCCACAGGGCCGTAGGCATCCACCGTCATGGTGACACCGACCGTAGCGAGCATGCCCATGGCGGCCATGGCGATGCAGTAGAGGCCGTAGGTGTCGCCGCCGAGTTGGTTAGCGCCGAGGATACCCAAGGCAATGAGCACCACGGGAACAAAGGTCGACATCATACCGACCGAGAGACCAGCGATGGCGTTGGTGGCTGGACCGGTCTTGGACATCTCACCGATGTGCGGGATGGCCTTGGTCTTGACACCCATCACGGGTTCAATGCCCGTGTAGTATTCGGTCACGAGACCGATAGCGATACCGACGATGCTTCCGAGCACCACCGAGTGCATGATGCCCATTTCAACATCGATGAACCCTTGGTTGATGGCGGCGTAGCCACCGAGCCAGAACAGACCGGCACCGATGAAGGTGGTGTTGCGAAGTGCAACAGCGGGGTCCTTACCGTTCTTGAGGAAGGCCATGGAGAAGACACCGATGATGGAGGCGATGTAGCCAATGAAGCCGAGGAGAATGGGCATCATCACGTAGTCAACGTTCCAGCCCTCTGAGGTGCTGGCGATGATCATGGCGGCGATGATGGAACCGACGAAGGATTCGAAGATGTCCGCACCCATGCCGGCCACATCACCCACGTTGTCGCCCACGTTGTCGGCAATGACACCAGGGTTGCGTGGGTCGTCTTCGGGAATACCTGCTTCAACCTTACCGACCAGGTCGGCGCCGACGTCAGCAGCCTTCGTGTAAATGCCACCACCCACACGTGCGAAGAGGGCAATGGAAGAAGCACCCATACCGAAGCCAGCGGCTGCGGAAAGGTCGGCACCGCCTTCTGCATCAAGCCAGAGGGCGACGAGGGAGATGCCGAGGAGACCAAGACCACCAACGGACAGACCCATGACGGCGCCACCGTTGTAGGAAACAGCCAGAGCACCAGCTCGGCCTTCGGATTTGGCGGCCATGGCGGTTCGGCCGTTGGCCGAGGTGGCTGCTCGCATACCGGAGAATCCGGCGAGGACGGAAGCAACAGCACCGAGGAAGAAAGCGATGGCCGTGTTGGCGTCGTTGATGACGAATAACAGTCCACCGACGGCCACACAGAAGATGGCGAGGACACGGTATTCTGCGAAGAGGAACGCCATGGCACCCTTCTGAATTTCATCCGTGATGTCAGCGACCACTTCGTTGTCGATCTTCACTTTGTTCACTTGCTGGTAGAGCATGAATGCAACGACCAAACCAATGGCTCCTGCACCTGCTGAAATCATGGCAATGTTTTCCATCATTGATAATCACCTGTTGCCTCGGCCACTTAGGAACCCTTCATAAGCCGTTCCCACGGAAAAAGTCCCTCTGTCGTGGTTTGAGCACGCCACGGGTGAAACCGAAGAAGGCCAAATGGGAAATTGAGGCAATCGTTGAAAGAGGAGGAACTTGTGGACGTCCCATGAGCATCACAGCCGAGGAAATCCTCGCTGAGATTGGCCCCGTTCAAGCGGTGCTTGATGAGCACGACGGTGTCGTCACGGTCATCGATACGTCCGATGGAAACATCATGCTGTCGCTTGATGGTGGGTGCACGGGATGTTCATCAACACCGATGACCGCCATGCAAATCTACTACTCGCTCAAGAAACTTGAACCGGTGAACGATGTCATCTTCGTGAACGGAGAGTTGCCTGAATACATGCGGACCTTCATCGACCAAAAGATGGCGAAAGAAGCCGCTGAAGGTGGTCAAAAGGACGGCGATGACAGCGAGCCTCAAGGGGAAATCGTCTGATCATTCCTCTTCTCGCATGCGCCCGATGCTGTGAGGGTTTGCTCCGAAGGAGACGTTCTCACCTTTGATGTTCATTCGGGCCGAAATGGCGAGAATCACACAAAACAACGCTAATGGACGAGGGAGATAATCCGAGCCCCACAACTCACCACCCAGACTCGGTAGCCACCACAGAACGGCTGCTGCGGCCAACAACAGCACGAAAATGATGTTTTGAACGATGTTTTCAGCCGTTGGCGAGCGAGAGAAGGTGGCAATGAAGGTGAACAACACGGCAGAGGTTGCACACAAGACTTCGGCCAGTACCTCAACCAGCGCCGCATCCACCATGACCTTGCCAATCCTCCTGCGTTCTTGAACATGGGGGCAAGAGCGAACCTTTGTGTAGGGTCGTCAGCCTCTTCTTTGTATGGCAGGCGGTTCCTTTGCTCTTCCCAAGCCACGTCCATCCGGGCCGCCTTATTTTTCGCGCAACCAAGTGGCCAATGTGCTGCATCAAGTGGCGGTGTTGCTCGAACTTCAGGGCGCCAACGTCTTCCGAGTTCGCTCCTACCAAAACGCCAGCCGAATGCTCGGTAGCCTGAGTGAAGACCTCGGTGAGCTGGTAGCCAGCGGCGAGATATACGACATGAAGGGCATTGGCAAAGGCCTCGGAAGTGCCCTCACAGAAGCCATCACGGAAGGACGCTGGCCCGACGATTGGGTTGACCTTCACAGCAAAACGCCGCCAGGTCTCATCGAGATGCTCGGCATTCCCGGCTTGGGCCCGAAGCGCATTAAACTCATGGCCGACGAACTCGGCGTGGATTCCGTGGCCGCCCTCAAGCAGGCCGCCCTCAACAACGAAATCGCCCCGATGAAGGGGTTCGGCGCCAAATCTCAGCAACGCATGCTTGACGGCATTGAGCTCCTGTCCCGGTTTCGCGCCCGTCGTCGTCTTGACATCGGTCTGCGCTACGGCGAGGCCTTTCAGCGAAAAATTGCGGCGCTTGACGGCGTGCATCGGGCAACGTTAGCGGGCAGTGCACGCCGACGAAAAGACACCATCGGCGACCTTGATGTCGTCGTATCGGTGGACGAAGACGACCACGAAGACGTAGCCAATGCCATCCTCAACCTCGCCGGAATCGCCGATGTCAAAGGGGCGGGCGACTCCAAAATCAGTCTTATTTTGGACACCACCATCTTTGACGAATCCTTCACGGTGGGCCACATTGACCCAAACGTGCTGGACGCCATCGGGGGCGATGATTACGAGCAGTTGGAAGCGGGCGGCACCATCGATGCTCAGGTCCGTCTGGTTCCACCGCACGTTGAGCCTTTCACCCTGGCCTACTTCACCGGCAGCAAGGAACACAACATCGCGATGCGCCAACGGGCCATTGACCGAGGGCTACGGCTCAATGAATTCGGCTTGATTCCCGAGGCAAAAGCAGGCGACTTGAAGGGCATGGAAGCAGCGGTTCACTCTCTGTCGGCTGCTGATGAGGCGGCCATCTACGCTCATCTCGACCTCGCCTATGTTCCTCCTGAACTGCGAGAAGACATGGGGGAGGTCGTTGCCGCCGAAACGGGGACGCTACCGAACCTCATCGAAACCCGTCACGTCAAAGGGTCGCTTCACAACCACACGACGCTTTCTGACGGCGAGGCCAGCCTTGAGGTCATGGCGGATACGGCCCAAAAGATGGGATGGAACTGGTTGGGCATCGCAGACCATTCACCAACCCTCAAAATTGCCAACGGCGCAAGTGCGGAGGACCTGCTTGAGCAGGGCCGCACCATCAAACAATACAACGCAGAGTGGGCTGAACAGGGCGTGGATTTCCGTCTCTTCCACGGTGTTGAATCCGACATTCTCGAAGGTGGGAAACTCGACCACCCCGATGATGTGCTCGGTGAATTGGATTACGTGGTCGCCAGCGTCCACGCCATGACGAAATGGCGAGGGCGAGACGAACACGAGAACACCGAGGAGATGTTGCGCGTCATCGACCATCCTGCAACCACGGTTCTTGGGCACCCGACAGGACGCATTCTGCAGGGCAGGGAAGGCTACGAAATTGATTTGTTCGCCGTCCTTGAACACATGGCGGAGCACAACGAAGAAGGCCGACTCAAGGCCGTGGAACTCAACGCCAGCCCTTACAGGTTGGACCTTGACTGGCGACTGTGCAAGCATGCAAAGGGGCTCGGAGTTCCTGTGGCCATCAATCCTGATGCGCACTCGGTCAGGGGACTCAGCGACATCGCCTACGGCGTCATGACCGCGCGCAAAGGGTGGATTGAGCCTCACGACACGCTGAATGCGATGACAGGGGCCGAACTTGCAGAACGATTGGGTCGTTGAGGGCAAAGCACACCTTCTTGACTCACCGATGAATGCAAAGGCCATGCGCACCTTGCGAACCATCATTATGGGCAGCATGATGATCATCCCAGGCTTGGTGCTGGGCTTGCTCGTTTGGTACCTCACCGGTCGGCCCGAAAGCGAACCGCTCGAGACCCTCATTTGCAACGGTATACCGCTGATTTCCATAGGACTCGGGCTTTACTTTGGATGGCAGACGGGTGAAGAATACAGCGCAACCTACGAAGGATGAGTGGTGTCGTGAAGCGCCAGGACAAGGCCGACATCATCGCCGAACAACTGGAATCGCTCTATCCCGAAATCCCCATCCCCCTGGACCACAGCAACGCCTTTGAGTTACTCGTTGCCGTCTTGATGAGCGCCCAAACCACGGACCTCAAAGTCAACCAGGTCACCCCTGCTCTGTTTGCCAAGGCCAGTTCTGCAGAAGCCATGGCCGCTATGGACGTGGAGACCATTCTCGCCGATATTCGTCAGGTCGGTTTGGCCCCAACCAAAGCCAAGAACATCAAGCGACTCTCAGAGATGCTGGTCGAACACCACGGCGGTGAGGTTCCCGCATCGTTTGAGGCGCTTGAAGCACTTCCAGGCGTGGGCCACAAGACCGCATCCGTGGTGATGGCCCAAGCCTTTGATGTGCCAGCCTTTCCGGTTGACACCCACATCCACCGACTTGCTGCTCGGTGGGGCCTCTCCAACGGCACCACCGTTGAAAAGACGGAAAAGGACCTCAAGGCGGTCTTTCCTCGGGACAAATGGAATGACCTCCACTTGCAGATTATCTTCTTTGGAAGAGAATATTGCCCGGCAAGGTTCCACGATTTGACGACATGTCCCATCTGCTCGTGGGCAGCCACCAAAAAGCGAATTCGTGACGAGATGAAGCGTTGACCTCAGAAGAGGGAAAAGCTCCGACCGACGATGCTGGTGACCAGAATGATACCAGCCAATATCATCGTGATGCGAACCGCCACGTGTTGCCCTTCATCTTCCTGGGCCTCACGGAAGAAGGCATAGGCCAACAGGGTCAGCGCACCCGTTTGAAGAATCGTGGCCATGGCACCAAAGAGGGCCACTTGCCCCTCATAGCCGTCCACGTCATCGAGGTATTGTTGAGCCTCTTTCTCGTCAGCGAGGTCGTAGTCGGTAATGTTGGGCTCCGAAGACGAGAGCGGAAATTGAGCAAAGACGGTGGCAAACACCAGGAGGGCTGCACCGATCATCAACCATTTTTGGAAAGTGTACATGCTCCCTTTTGCCATGCTGGCTGCTGGAGGCTGGTAGGGTGAGGCTGCTGCTGGCGGGGGCGGGAGCGGGGCTTGCATGGTTGAAACTGGGTGAGCGGGAGTATGAATGTTCCCAAGCATCAAACACTGAAGATGCTGCTTGCCTGGTCGAGAACGATGGCGGTGAAAAATGAGGCCAGGCCGGCGACCCAGGTGAGTTGAATCATCTGCCCTACGGCACTCATTCGCGTACCACCTCGCAGTCGCGTTGCGATGGATGAAACGGCCACCACCTGCATCAATATCAACAACGAGATGATGATTTTGAACATTCGAATGTTGTCCTCGACCGATGATGCATCCTCCATCACCGGGAGTGCGATGCCTCCTGCAAACTCCGTGAGCATGCTCACATCCGTGTCGACCAAACCGCTGGCCACACCTGCAATGGCTTCCCCCAATTGGAGAACAATGGCGGTGGTGACATTGAGCGATGCGACGCTTGAAATTAACAGACCAAGAGCTACACCCCACATGGTATTGGCGGAAAGAGAGCGGCGGTTTCGCAACGATAGGAGGTTTCCGACGCTCCTCGAAACCATTTCAGCGGTTCCAGCAGGCTGGCCGGAGGATTGGGACCCTTCGATGTAGATACGGGTGTAACGGGAAATAACGGCGGAGTTGGTGTCTGCCGTGAAGTAATCCCACGCTCGGTCGGAATCAATACGAGTGGAGAGTCGCTTTTCCAGACGGTCAATTGAGTTGTCCAGCATACCAAAATCAATCCCTCGTAGGGCCTTGATGGTGGCCGAAGGCTCAGCCGAACGTGCTTGTGCAGTTCCACCCAGTGCACGTATGAAATCGGGATACGTCTCATCGCGCCGTTGAATTTGATTTTCTTCTCGTCGGACCATCAACGCAGGGATGAGCAAGGGGGAAAATGGCACGGCAATGAACAAGAGGCCGTATTTATCCCATTGCGAGGTGATGACCTCCCATGTCCAAATGAGCGTGAACGTTGCCAACACCACAAGTCCGAGGGAAACAGCCCCCGAAAGCAACAACGAGCGACGGAAATTAATTCGGAACGGTGTGTCCATTTCGTCTCGAGCAAAGGTAGCATCCTTGGGAATGGTCGCACGGAAAGCAAAAACTGCCACCACTTGAATGAACAAAAACACCAGTGATGCTAACAGCAAAAACCGCAGTCGACTGGCGACTTCGATTGGCGTATCGTTAACGCCACCCACTTCAAAGAGAACGAGGTGAATGCCAGCAATGACCAAACCGAAAAGACCGGCTGTGGTGAGCGAGACATAAATTTCCTTCAGCGTATCCACGGATTCCAAGCGGGTGTCATAGAGCGTATTGTATTGCTCGGCGACGGTTTCTTGCTCTGAGCGCATGAACTCGTCAATGGGTTGTCCAGCCTCGATGGAAAAGGCCATCCGGTCAAGGAAATCTGACCAAAGCGGACTGGGGCTTTGGTGGGCAACGATACGGGCCGCTTCGGGGAGCGAAGTATGCCACTTGTCAACCAGTGTCTCAATACGCTTCACCTCTGAAGCCAATTCACCGTAATCTCGCATTTGTTTGAGAATGTCAAAGATGGACTGAGCGCCCACTTCTCCAATCGACAAAATGCCCATGCGCGTGATGAACATGTGCATTTCTTCTTCAATTAGCGTGGCTGAGCGCTGGACTTCAAGCAAAGGAAAGGCCACTGCGGCAAGTGTTGACATGGCGGTGAGTAGGAGAACGAAAAGGACACCTGTGAATCCAGCAAAGAGCGCTCCTTCTGCCAAACCACCGGTTAGGAAAACAACGATGATGGCGATGAAAAAGGTCGCCACAACGATGGGTGCGACATAGAGGGTGAGAAAGCGAGGAACGGGCATTTCCAGCCGACGCAGGGCGATTTGCCAAATCGGCATGCGCTCCATGTCTCATCATCCTCAGTTGTGGTTGACCCCGACCCAGGTGTCAATGGCTCGGCTAAAGTGGTCCCAACCGTTGGAATAGTACAGGCCAAGCAGGTCAAACACGTCATCGTAGTGGGTCAAGTCGCGGTCGGCCATCCGTTGAATGGCGTCGGCACGGCGCAGCATTTCGTCGTAGATGTCACGCTTGTTTGCAAACCCTGCCATGGCGGCGATTTTGTTTTCCAGCAAGTGGGATTGGAACATACCACGGAAGTAGTGCTTGTCTTTAACGGGGTCCCATTCGAACATGCCACGGGTAAGCACACCGTCGCTGTGTTTGTTGTAGCCGATGACCTCGTCAATACCGGTGATACGACGGGCGATACCGCCGCCTGGTGCCTCAACGACTTCTTGAAAGATGGCGAAGTTGAGGTTGTCAAAGAACCGAATTGGGACGTTGATCGGATCACCAGTGAAACGCTGAATCATCTTGACGATGGACGATGCGTGGAAGGTCGCAATAACCGGGTGGCCGGTCTGCATGGCTTGGAACGCCGTCGCTCCTTCGACACCACGGATTTCACCGATGATGATGTATCGAGGACGGCTTCGAAGTGCTGCTTTGAGCAGGTCAAACATCTCAACACGCGAGTCTTCGTTCTTGGCATCGCGAGTGACCAGTCGCTGCCAGATTTTGTGGCGGACCTTCACTTCAGGTGTGTCTTCTGCCGAGTAAATCTTCACGTTGTGATCAATGAACGGTAAGATGGCGTTGAGCGTCGTGGTCTTTCCGGATGCTGTTTCTCCAGACACCAGGACGGACATTCCGTATTCGAGACAAATCCAGATGTAGGCGGCTTGCTGGGCCGACATGGTGCCCCATTTGATGAGTTGAATAACCGAGATGGTCTCTTCTGCGAATTTACGGATGGTGAACGACGGTCCAAGCATGGAGACATCGTCGGAGAAAATGATATTGATACGAGAACCATCAAGCAGCACACCGTCGATGATGGGTTTGTTGTCCGAAACAGGACGTCCGATACGCTCGGACATGGCACGCAGGTACCGAGAGAGCAATTCTCGTTCTCGAAATCGGATGTTGGAGGTGACCATTCCAAACACCTTGTGGTCCATGTGGATGTGCTTGAGACCCACCGAGTGTATGTCTTCCAACATCTCGTCAGACAACAGGGGCTCGAGCGGTCCATTTCGAATAAGGTCTCGAATCACGACATAGTTGAGACGTTCCCGTTGGGCTTGAGTCACCGTCAATCGTTTGTCGTCCATACCAACCATCTCCCACAAGCGTCCTTGGCGGCGAACGAGGTTGTTGGCTTCTGAATCCAGAATGGTGTACCGCTCAATCATTTGACCAAGGATATTTTCAAATTCGTTATCCGTGGTAAATGACGGGGCCGTGGGCGCTTCCTGAAGGAGCGTTTCCACAAGTTCACGGCGAATGTTTTCCTCTTCTTCGGTGAGTTGAGGTTCCAGTCCGAACCAGAGAATGGTACCACCACCGTCATCGTCAGCGGGTGGTTCGTAAATGTGGACGAAGATTGGTTCGCGAGTAACGTAAATCAAATTGAGAGGGCGTTGCTTTTTGGCATCTCTATCAAGGGGACCGTAGTAGATGGGGCGAGAACCGTACCGCATCTCGAAATCACGCACCCACTCCGCAACGTGCGGATAGGCAGCCATGACGCCGTTGAGGTCGCCCTTTTGGAAACGTGGCTCGTCACTCATTCATCTCCCCCCCTAGCTTACCGCCGTGATGTCCACGATGAAGCCCATGCCGGGCTCAACACGCCATCCAATTGATGTTTGAATCGGGCCAGCTGCTCGAAGGAAACGGGTGATGATGATGTTGCGCTTGAGTTCTCCACCGATCATGGCGTTATCCAAATCAAGCACCACTTCGGCTGATGCCCGAAGGGTGTGAAGCAGTGTTTCATCCATCTCTTCAGGGTCCGCGCAAAGCATGAACGAGCGACCGTCGGAAGCGATTTTTCGAAGTTGTTGTATCAGGGCATAATGGTCGGCTTTTGTGCCTTCTTCTGGCATCAGTGAACTGGCAGAGTCCAGGACAATCACGTCGGCTGCTGGGATGGCTGGGCTGCTCAAGACCTCCTGAAGGCTCACGTCGTGGCGAGAATCGGCAATGGTACCGTACCTGCTCATGACCATGACTTGGCCCTTGCGCATGGCCTCGGTCATGCCGTATCCGATGCTCTCCATTTGTTCGACCCAACCACGAGTGGTCAACTCTGTCGTGATGACGAGCACCTTGACGCCGTTGTGGACCATGCCGTGAATGAGCCGCTGAGCAATGAGGGATTTGCCCGCACCGACCTTTCCTTGAAGCAAGTACAACGAACGGTTTGGCAATCGTAGCCCCATGGAGTCAGCAAGCGAATCCGTCTCCACCACAAAGGGGAATCCGTCCTCAACGGGTTTGTGAGCCGTCATAAACGGGTTGTCATCAAACGCCATTCAACCTCACCTCCGCATTGGTGGTGACGGTGTGAACAATGCCGTTAACAGGCTCAGATGTGCCAACAAAGAACACAGAGATGTCGTCGCCATCGGCGTAATTCCAATTCGTGTCTGTCAAAACGACTTCCGTCAAGTACCCAGGCAACCAATCTGTCCCGGTGGGAAGAACGGTGCCTGAAACCGAGGTGGGCGCTTCACCGTCAACCAAGAACTCGTAGTTCGTAGTGTTTAACTCATGCTCGCCAGTGTTGACGAGGAACAGGGTGATTTCTCCTGCCGAAGCGTCGTAGGTAACCATCGCATGATCGCCACTGATGGCGACACCGATTTCGTCCTTGTCGGATTGTGACCGCTCGTTGAGTGCCGCAACTCGGACCATATCGCTCCATTCGGCAATCAAAATGACGCTGGCGCTTCCAGAAATCAAAAGCCCGGTTACGAGCATAATCATCGAAGAAGCACCTCCATCCGCCATTTCATCACCACAATGCGTGCCCAACGATGGTGGAACCCACCGCAAGGGCCAGTCGTTCATCGCCTGGTAGCCCGGTGTCAAACCACCGAAGGCTGAGCGATTCTCCTGAGAACCAGAGTTCAGAATTGATTTGCGATACATACGCTGATGAAAATTGCGTAGCGTTCCGACCGTCGAGGTACAACCACATGTCGTCGTGGTCGATGGTCGTTGAGCCCGTATTCGTCATGTTTGCGTATACCACACTGCCGCGGACAGCTGTGAAACTCGCCGTCGCTGTCGGTGTTCCGCCACCGTTCACAACCAGGGTTGGAAGCGAAGAATAATTGCCGTGGCTGGTGATGACCACGGACGTAATGTTTCCATTCCCGTTGACTGTGTACGTTGCCGAAAAGCCGCCAGTACCGCCTGATGCTTCGATTGTTCCGCCGCTGCTGTATCCTGAACCACCGTCGTTGATGGTGACATCCACGATGGCACCCGTGTAGATGATTGCATCGTCAATGGTGAAGGTTGGTGTAGGTTCATTTGCTGCATCGTCGATTCGGTCTATACCAGAATCAACCTGCAAAGAAATGGCCTGATAGGCCATGGAAAACACCACCAGCATCGAAATGCCGATGATCAATCCGCCAACACCAACCGATGCACCCATGTCACTCTTCACCTCGTAGCATGTGAAGTTGACGCCACGAGGAGACCAATGCGGAGAACACCAACAATTGTCGGTGGGGCAAATGGTCTTCCAAAGCGGTTTCAGGGTCGCCAGGTTCAGCAAGTTGTACAATCGCTAGCACTGCATCGCCTTCTTCTTGCGTCAGCATACCGGACTCCATGGCTTTCTGGGTGAAACTCACCGCAGCCATACCGGACATGTGGTCCAGCAACAGTGCAGCCACGGTTGGTGCACCTGTGCTTGACTGTCCGTTTCCGGAGCCGCTTGAGCGCGGAGCGACCAAGAAAGGGTTCGCCGCCAAGGCTTGTGCCTCGTAGAGTTCCACGAGTTGCCCTTGGTCGTCTTCCATCATGCGAGCAGTACCGCCGACTTCGACCACTTCACCACTGGCTGTGATGATGCGGTCTCCGGTGGACCCGTCTTCGCTTCCTTCTTCGTCATCTTCGTATTCGCCTTCGCCTTCGTCTGCAGACGATTCGCTTACGGATACACCTTCATCAAGTCGGTGTTCAACCATGCGAAGGACATCCTCGACCATGTCAAGACGGCTGCTGATGAGCCGTTCAAGACCAGAGGTGTCCACCGTTGCAGAGACTGCAGGAGCAGGAGCTGCTGCAGGTGCGAGCGTGGCGGCCACATTCGGCACACTTTGCTGACTGTTAATCCGAGCTCGGGTCGGTCCAGGTGAAATCGTCCACGCATCCTCTTCAGAGAGCATCCCCTGTTCGGGAAAAGGCACCTGTTCAATGGCCACGTTGGCCAAAATCTTCAGGCGCTCTTCACTCAATGCTTGGTCTGCGCTTTTGCTTCCACCGGAATTCCCACTAAATGGCCATGCCATTGATATTCCTCCATATTGAAACGAGAGAACTCGTTTCAAACATCAGATCAATGGCGTGCCTGGGTCAACCTGAGCAGGGATGTTCAGCGTCTCGAAGGACGTGCCACCGCCACCAGCATGGATGTACAATTGCACACCCGTGTTGAGGTTGTTTGCAGCGTTTGGTGCACAACCTGCGCCTGGGATGGTGATCATCACGGGCATACTGGGCAGAATGGTATCAATGTCGGCGTTGGTCTGGTCCATTTCGTCAACGATTGGGTCAGAGCCTTCGATGGGTGTTGCACTGTTCTCACAGATGATTTGGTAGAAGATTTGGTCGGTGGCAAGCGGTTCGCTACCAGGGGCCAAGCGAGCATAGATTTCGTAATCCGTTGCTGCACCGGTTCCTGCAACGACCGTGCTGACCATGATCTTACCGTTCATGGATTGCGAGGTGTCATCACCCGTGGACTGGGCGTTCTGTTGGAGTTTTTCTGCGGTCTGAATGATGACGGCAGCAGCGACAGCAGCGACAAGGATCAGTGCAATGAACACGATCATGGCGCCAATACCGATGGCTGCGAATTTGTCATCTTCCATTGAGGAGTGTTGGTTGTTGGTCTTCAAACGACCACCTCACCGGGATCAATGCCACCGCCGTATTTGAAGATCTCGTACGTGAATCCGCCGCCTCCGGCTTGGATAACGAACGTGTCGTCGGTGTTGACCTGTGGAGCACAGTCGCCCGTGGGCGTCAGCGTCACAGTGTAGGTCACTGCAGGGTTGAGCGGGTCAGCTGCACCAGCGGTTCCGAGTGCCGAAGCAGCCGTGGCAGTGATACCAGCGACCGTTCCGAAGTTTCCGGACTGGGTTGCTGCACCCGTTCGAGCCCCGGTTTCCAGGCAGATGAGGTTGTACTCAACATCGACAGGATCGATGGGGTCAGACCCAGGTGCCAGTTCGAAGGTGATGTACAGGTCATCTGCAGCAGCACCAGCGGTTGGGGCGTTCACCAAAACGACCGAGGTGATGAAGATCTTTCCGGCCATCATGTCCGTCGTATCTTCACCCGTACTCTGGGCGTTTTGTTGCAATTTTTCAGCAGTCTGGATAATGACTGCTGAAGCCACCGCAGCCACAAGAATCAGCGCAATGAACACAATCATTGCACCAATACCGATGGCCCCGAGGTCATCGCGGTTTTCGTTCTTCATTTCGTTTTTCATGTTTTTCACCATTTTTTTGTTTTTTCCCCCGCCTCTGCGGGTGGAACAGGATGCGGTCAAAGAGCACCTCCTTGACCGAGGTTGATGCGAAGCGGCATGCGGATGACGGCCACTTCGTCGGGAGCGAGATTGCGGATGAACGGAACTTCGTCAGTGGAATATCCTGAGGGAATCCAGGGCGTGAGCAGCACTTCGGATAGAGGTTCCATCGAGCGATTCTGGACGCGCATGGTCACCGTGATTTCACCAGAGCGCATTTCGTAGGCAGTCGCCACCGAAAGTTTGCGAGTCAGCGGAATATCTTCGGAAGAAAGACGGTAGTCCGGTTGGATGTCAAAGCGAAGCGGAATGTTTCCGCCCGGGGCGATGATGGGCAGGTCGACGTTGGGGGGGTTGGCCGTCCATCCCTCGGGGACTGGAGGTTTGAGGCGAAGCATGGGCATAGGAATGGGGCCGTCGTTGATGATGCGTACGAGGAGGACGCCCGTTTCGCCTCCGGCAGGCCAGCGGGTGTCCACGCCCATCCAGAAATGACGGAAGAGGAACGGATTGAGGGTTGAGGTGTTGCCACCGATCATGTCCTCGAGCAAATCCTCGACCTCGTCGGTCGAAGCCCGGATGTCGCCGATTTCGGCTGCAGCGGTGGCTTCACGCAACTTGTAGAGAATTCGCTCGGCTTCTTCAAGAGAAATATGCTTGTGGACCAACAGGCGATGGAGCATGGCAATGCTGCGTCGCAGGTGAAGGACGTCTTCCTCAAGTTCCTCGAGAGTGCGCTCGGCTCGCTTGAGCGTCTTCCGTGCCCTGCCGAGTTGGTGCAGGCTCAAGTGAACCTTGACTTCTCCCAAGTCCATGTCGGTTTCAGCAAGCGAAGGATTCTCGCGCTTGGCGGCTTGTCGAGCGATACGCTCCAAGGTTTGCGATGCTTCAAGAATACCTTGCTCCCTCAAGGCCCTGTCCTCACGGCGGACATCTTCGGGGACATTGTCAACATCATCAGACATCGCTTTCCACCTCCGAGGTTGTTGAGAAATCAAGGTCACCCGCTGGCGCCTTTGCGGGTTCTTCCGCTGGTTCAGGTGCATCCTCACCCAGAATCGCTGTAAAGTCAAGGCCGTCATCGGCGAGGTCGTTCAACAGACGGGCAGGATCACCAAGGTCTCGCTCGATGCGAATCGACTTGATTTCTGCATCCGTCATGCGACCGTAGAGGTTTCCGTACATCTTGTCCGACCGCTTCAGCAGGAACCATACGCCAATCATGATGATAAGGAAATACGAGACCATGGCCACGAGGTTGTCGGTGTCGGTGGAAAGTTGCGGAGGAAGCCCGAGTACGATGGCCAGCATGCCCAAAACGGGGATGGACAGAATGATGGTCAGCTGTCGACGACTGTCCTTCAGGGCTTCGAAATGGTCGGAATACACGGTTGAAACGCCCTTTCGAGCCCGCTGGTAATCCTCGTGTATCAGGCGGAACTCGTCGCTGCTCTTCCACGTCATGCGCCAAATCCACAGGCCACAGAGTGTAAGTACGGCGGGACCCCAATATTGGACGGTGAACAGATGGAAAGCAAATCCGAAGGCGAGAACACCAGCATACACACCGCCGAGTTGCCACTTTTCGGACTGGCTGGCCAAGCGGACAAAGATAAACGAAAGGAGGGCGGCAACCACACAAGCAATGAACGCAATGGAAAGGTCGGGCGACCAGGACTGTACCGTCTCGACGCCCAGTTCTTGACCTGATTCACGGAGGCTCGCAGAGTTATCGTTGCTTTCGTCATTGCCCGGGCCAACGTAGAGGTAGGACAGCGAAGCATCGCACAGAATGTCCTTGTCAACTTCCCACCAGTCGATGGTCTTCGGTCGGACATCCCACGTGAAGGTGTGCGATTCGGTTGAGGCGAGTAATGGATGCATCTCAGGTGTTGAAAGAATGTCAACATCACCGTGGCAATCCAGCGCTGCCGATACACCGAGTGCTTGGGCCGTGCCGAGGTTCTGAACGGTCACGGTGTAGGTGGTGTCCACGCCTTCGAGGAAGGCGTCGGGTTCGGCAGGGCCTTGGGCAATAATTGCCGGATTGGCAAAGACGGCCAGTTGGTAGGTGAACGTGTCCTCTTCGTAAACGGTGTAGCCGATGTTTTCATCGGGGTGATACAAACGGAAGGTTAGGTCCCAACCGTCACCGGACAGGATGTAGGGCGTGTTGGGTGCGTCAATGATCAACTGAATTGGATCGCTGGTGACCCACGGTTGTCGACTTGGAAGCGTGATTCTCGAGTCAGCTCCAAGGGAGGTGGAACCGCAATAGGCGGACATGTTGAGGGGGTAGTCGGTGTTGTCAACCCGAACAGCAAACGACCACTCGTAGAACGAGGCGTTTTGGCCCAAATCGCCAACATCCAACAGTCGCTCGGCACGACAAAGTTCCAGTTCATAGGCCACAGCGCTTTCAGGTCCAACCGGGATGTGGGAATAGGTGATGGGGAAGGTTTGGGCCCCGTTATCGGCTGGTGGTGAGACCGCCGTATCGCCTTGCTCAAAGAATCGGTTCATTCGCAAGTCAGTGTAGTACTCTGCACTTCCCTGAACGGCTTCTTCCACAGGCTCAAGGGTGACCACGAGGTTGGCGACCAACGTCAACGGTGGTTCGATAGCCACGCTTCTGACGGTAAAGGTCAGGTCTTCTGGAATGCCTCTTCGCAACAACAAGGTCGACGGAGCATCGTTTGAGATTTCCCAATCCGTACTGGGCGTGGTCAGCCCGCCTTGAAGGAGCGTGTAGTTGATGTTGACTTCCACGTCCTTGTTCCCGGTGTTGATGAGGCGGACGTCCCAGTCCCTGCTGATGCCGCGGTGATAATCCATGGAACTCGGCCAATCCTCGACCTCGACGATGAACAGCGGTGCAACGATGAGGTTGAAGCGGTGCACTTCCAATTCATCCTGTGTCGTGGCGTTGAGGACGCGCATGGTGACAGGATAGATGGCCCCGTTCAGCATACTGTCATCGTCGCCAAGCGAGGGAACGTCCACATCAAACGTGCTCGAGTAGGTCTCACCCACGTCGAGGGTGAGTGGAATACTTGCTGGGGTGACGCTCCAATTATCCGCAACGCTCGTTTCGATGACGACGTTTTCAACAAGATTGCCGTTGTTGACGAGGGAGAAATCCACCGTTTGCGATTCCCCTGGAACGACCCCAATCTCGTCAAGTGAGCTCAAAACCATGCCGTGTTGTTCACTGATATTTCCAAGGATGTTGGCAGAGAGATTGAGTCCCGAATCGGCGTTGGACACCCAAACCGTAGCATAGTAATTGGCAGCGGCAAGAGCGTCGGCTGTGGGCGTCATGCGAACGCGGACGGTGGATTCGTAGCCCGCGCCGATTTGTACAACGGTTGGGGTCTCGAGCGTGAAGTCAATTTCGCCTGCGTTTGAGGTGTCGAGATAGACGCCGAAGAGCGCTGGTGTATTTCCATCGTTGCTGATGATGATGCTGGTGGTGATGGTGTCGCCGATGGACAAATTCACCGTCTGGCTCGTTGGAGAAACCGACGCATTGACCTTCTCGCCGACCTTGACAGGGACATCAAAGGTGGTGATGTAAATTCCCGTGCTCATCTCCCGAACTTCGATGGTGATGGTTTCAATGCTGTTTGCAGGAGCCATGGGGTCGGTGGTGACCGAAAGCGGGAATTTCACGATGTGGTCCGTTTCATTCGACGGGTGGTTGGCAACATCTGCAGGGACATCGATGACCGTCGTCGACGGCATGATGCTGGAGGTTGAGAACGAAACATCCCATCCGTCGGGGACGCCGTCGGTCAACGAAAGACGGTACGAGGTCATGTTGTTGCCGGTGTTGGCAATGTCGATCTCGAAATCTGTTTTCTCTCCGACCATCGCATCGAGTATCGTCCCGTTATGACCCACAGCATCCAACACCGGAGGGACGTTGATCACGAGGGATTGCGTGATGGCCGTTGGAATCACGTTGGAACTGGTGTGTGCTGCGCCGAGCGTGGGCGTGGCCGTGAGAGGGATGCTCAAGGAACCGGCCACGGAATAATTGTCGGCCGGACCCTGAATGGTCATCACGGCTTGACTGGTTTCGCCCAAGGTCATGTCAGGAATAAACGAAGGCGTCAATCCAATGGCCCAACGGTTGGCTTCGTCAAAGCCTCCTGAGGAATCTGAGGTGAACACGGGCGTACCGAGTGTGAGCGTGGTGTCCACTGTTTCGCTGAGTTCTGTTGCCAAGTTGTGCCGGACCTCAACCTCCAAATCGAGAATTTCTTGGAGGCCTTGACCGAGTTGAGCCTGCTGAACTTGTTCCACCGTCATGTCGATGACGTTCGTAGGCAGGCCGGGGTCGACCACGATCACGGGAAGAATTTGAACCGGCGTTGAATCCACCTTGGGTACGCCCCCATCAGCCGAGACGGCTTGGGCCCAAACGGAAAGCGTATCCCCGTGTCCGTTGGATTCTGCTTCAACGAGCGGGTTCTTGATGACGGGAGGTGTAACCGTGAGCGTCACGTTGACGGATTCACCGGGTTCAAGGATGCCCGTGTAAGCGCTTGAGAATTCCAGGTCCCAGTTGAGAGGGTTTGAAGAGATGCCACCGGAGAGCAGGAACACCGAATCGGCGTTGCCGTCGTTGGTGATGTTGACCTGAAGCGGGAAGGCTTGACCTGGCGTGAGGTCTTTGATATCACTGTCCATGACGATGCTGACGTTGTACGATTCGCCAGCAAGGACAGCGGTTGAAACGGTCCTGGTGATGAGGCTGTCGCTGGAAGATGTCAGGGTGAAGGTGATCAAATCGGCGTCATCTCGCTGAGCCGTTGCGGGCACCGTGACGGCGACAAACACGTACTCCGTGCTTCCTGGCATCGCCGTCGGAGTTGTTGTCGTTGGGCTGACGCTCGTGATCCAACCCGAAGCGCTCGATGCAGCGATGTTGTAGCTGTCAACGCTTACACCTGTGTTTTTGACAGAGAAGGTCAGTTGCGTGGTTTGCCCGGGTTCAACGCTGCGGTCGTGAGCGGCCGTCAGTTCAAAATCAAACGATGAAAAGACCACCGTTTGGTTGAGGAATTCTATGCTGTCTGCCCAAGAAGCAATGCCCTCAACGTGCATCTCGCCGATGACGTCCCACTGACCAGCGATGGACGTGGCATCAAATTCCATTTCCACGGGATACGGAGTCGCGCCACCAGCATGCAACGAGCCCGGACGGACGACGCTGACAATTTCCGATTGTTGCGAGAACGTGTTGCTTGGGTTGCCGACTTCGGTAAAGTTCAGCCAGAATTGAGCGGATTGATTCTTCACGCCCGTATTGACGACGTTGACGGTGAAATCGTGTACGATAGGCGACCATACCACGCTGCTTCCACCACCAGAAGGCACGGGAAGGTCGTGGCTCGATACTGCACTGTCTTGGTAGCGGCTCACGTTGACGATGAGTTGGTCTTCGTTGTTGTTGGTGTTGATGTCCGTGGTTGAGGTGATGCGAGCTTTGAGAATCTGATTGTTGCCGAGCGTTGCAGACCAGGAAAAGACCGTGACCGCACTTGATTGGCCTGCACCAATCACACCAAGGTCGGTGCTGTCCAAAACCACATCGCCTGACGAAGAGGTTCCTTGGAGGAGAAGGGTGAGGCTGGCCTGGCCTGCAGCGAGTCCGATGTTCTGCACCTGAACCCGAACGATGTGGGTGGCGTCCTCGACCTCAATTCCTGCACCGAGGTTCATGGAACCCGCATCGCCAAGCGTGAAGGACGTCACGACGAAATCGGGGGTTGAGCGCCCGCTGTCGGCCACGGCAAGGGGTGTGAGGCTTGCAACCAACATCAGGGCGACCAAGGCAAGGGGGACGGTGGGCTTAGACAGGTTCCGCACCTCCTTTCTCTGGCTTCTTGAATCGGTCAATGGTGACGGACTTGCCCTGTCGTTGCCATTGAGCGAGCAGTTGATTGAGCAGGGCCTCGTGTTCGGCATCGGAAATGCCGAGTCGGCGACGCTCTTCCCACAGGAGAAGTTGTTCTGTTCGGGTGAGCAAGGCATCTCGAAGATACAATTCCAGCGTGCGGCGATAGGCGTCACGGTCGGAAATGGCGTAGACGATGGAGTCGCCCGGCACTTGATCCGCACGGTTTTGTATCATGTTGCCCAGCATGAGCGCCTCGTCGTAGCTCAAGTGTCGCTTGTCGAGGTCGGTTTGGATGGCGCTTGCGATTTCCTGGAGCGTGTATTTGCTCTCTGCTCGCTGTATTTTTTTGAAATGACGACGCGCCTTACGAGACATTCGCGCACCGACCATGGGTCACTCTGTGCTCTGCCAGTTATTCAAAGAATCGGTGGTTCAGGGTTGAAATACCCAAGGTGCGGGCTAAATTATTCAAAGTGCATAAACGACGCATGAAAGGCCTAAACTGGTGAAAAACACCCAAAAAGTGTATCATTTTGCAAAGCAATTCCTTTAGAGGCGACCATCCGAGAAGAATCCATGAGCGATGCAGTAGAACTCAAGCCAGGCGACGAAGCACCGGCCTTCTCGGCCGTGGACGAAAACGGAGAACAGCACACCCTGCAACACTACCTTGACAAGGGTAAATCGGTGATTCTGTACTTCTACCCGAAGGACTCAACACCGGGTTGCACCACCCAAGCTTGTGATTTTCGAGACAACATGGGCCGTTTAAACGGCGAGGATTACGTTGTCCTTGGCGTCTCAAAGGACTCTGGTAAATCCCACCAGCGCTTTGTAGAGAAGCAAGAACTCAACTTCCCACTGCTCGTCGATGAGGACCTGACTCTGCACCACGCCTTTGGCACGTGGCGACTCAAGATGAATTACGGACGAGAATACATGGGATGTGCTCGCTCGACCTTTGTGATCCAACCCGACGGGACCGTTGGATGGTGCCGCTACAACGTCAAGGCCAAAGGCCACGTTGGCATGTTGATGCGAGAACTTGGCCTCGGCGAGTGAGGCGACGTGCATGGAGGAACACCCTCTCACCGGTCAGCGGATTGACCTTGAAGGTGATAGCGTAGCGTGGTGGCCCTGCCATATCGGAAAAGAGGCAAAGATTGGACCGGGTTGTTCCATTGGCGCACTGGCCCACATCGGTCAGCGAGTGGAAATGGGGAAAGCCTGCAAAATACAGGGCAGCGCCTACATTGCAGACGAATGCATCCTCGGTGAGGGCGTCTTCATCGGCCCCTCTGCTGTGCTCTTGAACGACAAATACCCGCCCTCAAACAACCGAGCGAAATGGAAACCGGTCGAGGTCGGCAACCATGCCGTCATCGGAGGCAACGCCACCGTCATACCTGGCAACAACATCGGAGAGCGGGCAGTGTTGGCCGCCGGTGCGGTGTTGACCAAACCCTTGCCTGCCGGTGAAGTCTGGGCGGGAAACCCCGCCGTTTTCCTCATGACCAGAGAGGCCTACGAACAACAACGGGAGGCCGACACATGAGCGATGACCGAACCGCTGTTGCTGAATTCCTGCGCAAATGCAACGTGTATGCGCAGGCCTCCATTGAACGCAAGCGAGCCCGAGGTGAAGAAGGGGAGATCGAAAAGTGGGAATCCTACATCGAATTCAACGAACATGCCCTCGAAGAAATCGCCAATGGTACACTCGACCGATGGTTCACCGGAAACGACGAGGCATCGGCTCCGGTTCATCGATTGCCCGTTGACGAAATGGAACACGTCGAGCGTAGTATTTGGCTCAACAGCGTCCTTTCTCCTCGTCCTGTCGTCATCGCAGGCACCATGAGTCCCAAGGGCGAGCGAAACTTTGCCCCCCTCTCTTCGGTCATGCAAGTTTCCACCGCTCCCCCCTACCTCACGGCCTCCCTCTCCATCCACAAGGACAAGCGGCCACGGGACACCCTGCAGAATCTGCGTGAAGGTTCCAAGGTCATGCTCAACGTGATGCCGCCCACGCCCCGCGGCGCAAGCATCGTGGACGAAACGGCCACGCCGCTGCCCAAAGGCGAGGACGAAGGCAGCCTCATGCCCCTTGAAAACGTGGACGACCAACCGCTTCTCCTGCAAGAGGCTGTGGCGGCTATCGAAGGATCGTTTGTCGAAGAGCATGCTCTTCCTGATGCGGTGGCGACCCTCGTGGTGCTTCGGGTGGACGCCGTGTGGTTTTCGTCTTCAACCACGCCAGCAGGAGGCTTGGACGTACTGTGTCAGCACGGCAGGGACGACATGACTCCCTCGCCTCAAGGTTGGACGCAACGCGTCGAGAAGCACTACGGGCCAGTCTGAAGGTTCTTCCACGTCAAAGCCAAGCCCTGCTCAAGTGAGACCTTGGGCGTCCATCCAAGAGCCGTGGTCGCTGTTGAGATGTCGGGCAACCGCCGCTGCGAATCTCCGGGGTAGCCTCCCCCGATGACCATGTCAACCGCCATCGTGCCCACCGTTTGGTTGACGGCCTCAGCGAGCGAACGCATGCTCACCTCTTCTTGGGAACCGATGTTGAACGATGCTCCTGCGAGGGCCGAGCCATCAACCCCGACATCCAGTTCGCCCGCAAGATAGAATCCCTCAACCACGTCGTCGATGTAGGTCATGCTTCGTGTTTGACGTCCATCGCCGTGGACCTTCATGGCTTCCTGATGCATGATGGCGTGGAAGAACATACCGACCACCTGGCCGTATTCATCGCCCATCATGCCCGCTCCATAGGCGTTGAACGGGCGAACGATACGACCGTCCAAGCCGTGGCGAACGGCGTGTTGCAGGGCCACCTCGTCGAGGTATTTGCTCGCCCCGTAGGAAAAACGCTGGTGTTGGGCAGCGGCTGGAAAACGACTCTGGTCTTCAGCTCGTAGCGGCATGGTCTCGTTTTCCCCAAAGGCTTCTGGAGAGGATGCCAAGACCGTCCTTGCACCCCATTCTACCGCTTTCTTGAGCACCGCCAACGTTCCGTTGATGTTGACATCAATCACCTTTAGCGGGGCTTCATCAAACCAACGAGTCCCGTTGACAGCAGCCATGTGATGGATGAGGTCAACCCCGCCAAGGGCGGCTGCGCAGCGGTCAAGGTCCGCTGAAACGGTCACGTCGCCTTCGATAACAAACAGGGACGTGTTGCCTTCATGGCCTGCGAGGTTGGCGCGTTTGCCGCGCCAAAAATTATCCAGAACGGCCACCTGATGCCCCTCCGTCAACAAATGCTTGACCAAAGCGGCACCCAGAAAGCCAGCGCCACCGGTGACAACAACGCGCTTGCTCATGATGTTGCACGCTCCACGACCACGAGTTCGACCCCCGATGCCGTGCGGGTGAATTCAACCGTATCCCCCGTGTTCACGGTCATGCACGGGTCGTCGTCAAAGCCGTGGCCGTAAGGTAGGCCGAGTAGCGAACAAGCGGGAAGTGTCAGCGGACAGATGTCCCGATTGACCACGGCCTTCGGGCCTTTTCCGGTGTAGATGAGGCCCATGAGCACGTAGGGGGCGACGGTAGAGCCCGAACCTTTGGGATAGATGAGCACCGTATCTTCAATCGCCACGCCGTCCAGTGGATGACCAGGCTCCTCAATCACACCGGTGTCTCGGTTGACGTAGCCGAGGTAGGTGATGGGAACGTCGGTCACGAGGGCCTTGCCCCGCACGGAGAATTCAGCTTGCGAGCGAAGACCGGACCCCGTGAGTACGGCGGGCCCAACTTGAGGTGTTTTCGCGCTTGCATGCTGCGGTTGCGCCTTGGGCTTGAGCACGGGCACATCGCCTTGACTCAGGGTGGCGTCGACGGCGTGAGCCACGCACGCCTCAATGGGCATCACCGAGGTTGGCAAGCGATTCAAGCCGCTGGTGAGGTAGTGTTCGGCTTTGAGGGAATTCGTGAGCAGATGGTTGTACTTTGAGCGATTGTAGGGCGTAACCTCAGGACACGTGTCCTTGAGCAAGAGCGCTCCACCTTCCTCGAGCAGTTCAATCGTCCCGTCCGCCAGCGCCAATTCGTAATTCTCACCGCTGGTGAACACCCACAATCGATGATCGGGGATCCGGCGGCCCATCTCCATGTGAGAGCGAAGCGCCGAGGCCGTGATGCGTAACTCTTCCAGGCTGGCTTGCGGGCAACCGATGACCACCAAATCCACTTGCCCTTGAGGTGCAAGCGCTTCGTAGCGTTGCTGGAGGTCCGCTTCGGTGAAGGTCAACTCGCCCTGCCAACCGCCCTCGGGCGCAGAGGAGCCGTCGTTTGCACGCTGCAAAGGAGGTGCTACGGTGTGGCCTTCCGCCCACAACATGGCGCAGCCGTAGTTCGCCGCAGCAGCGGTCAAGGCTTTCTTGGAGGCGAACGACATGTGGGCGGGTAGGCCGGTGATGTAAGGCATGGGGCCGTAAGGCATGTCCCAATCGGGGCGCACTTGCTTCCCGATCCAGTCGCCAAGCACCGACCAGTCGGCCAAATTGTTCATGTCGCAGTCAACGTGGACGCGCAGGTTCGGCGTCCGATTCGCTTCCAGGTGCAACCCCCAGCGAGGGGCATAGCCGGTGAGGGCGGTCGCGAGGGCTGAGAGACCGGATTCTCGATTGGTGATAAGGGAGGTCCACGTGTTGGAAAAACAGACAGCGTTGGATTCCGCCCATGAAGCGATGCCGGATTCGCTTTCTATGCCTCGGTCGTACGGGGTACAGGAAAGGGTGGCGTCGATGCCAAGTTGTTCGTAGGCATGAACGATTTCGAATTGCTGCTCGAGAAAATCAGGCCATGCAATGTCCATCTCTTCCATCTTCTCACGGTCGCAACCGGCCGAATTCAACGTCGTGGGAATGGCCACCTGTCCGTCGCCATCGGCTGACAAATCCTGCAGGAAACGACGCAACCCGTGGCCGCCTGTGATGACGGAAACGCCCGAGACGTGAGCGTGAACAACGGGGATGTACCCGTCGGCGTTGGCCGTATCGGCAAGGTCGATGACCAAACGGGCCGCCTTCTGCCTCGTCTTCCCTTCATCCCCCGCCAGTTGGGCGAGCAGACGTGCTGGAGGCTCCATGACCTTTCCACCCGTTGAAACCTCATGAACTCACCCCTCAACATTCCACCTTGAACGATAATGAACGGCGGTAGATTAAGAACGATTGACGCCCTTCTTTCCCGTCATGCAACCATCTGCAGCCAACGAGGAACAACAACGCCGTTCCTCTTCTGAAACAAACGAAGAACAGCACGAAGAACAACCACCCCACCACCGTCATCGACGTTGGTTCACGGTGCTCCAAACCCTCACCTTGGTGGGGGTATTGCTCCTCGCCGTGTACAACAACGCCCTCCTCAACACGGCACCCCAAGAGGACCTCGCCACGCCGTGGCTGGTAGAATCCGAACCCTTTGCTCCCCTCGAGCCGTGCAACGAGGGCGGAATTCGCCTTCACACGGGCTTTGACGTCAACGGCAACAACCTCCTCGATGCGGGTGAACGCATGGACACCGCCGTCCTCTGCAACGGGCTACGCGGCCTTTCGGGGCCTCAAGGGCAGGCCGGTATCAACGGCGTGGATGCCGTTCATCAGGTGCTGGAAACCACCACCCTTCAGGAAGGGAACGACACGTGCCCCGAAGGTGGAGCGATGATGACCAGCGGACTTGACCTCAATCAGAACCAGATGCTTGAGGAAAGTGAGGTCCTCAACGAAACGGTGCTCTGCAACGGAGCCTTGGGGTTGGACGGCATCGACGGGGAACACGGAACGAGCGGGGCGACGGCGCTTGTCGACAAGGTCGCCGCACCGTCTTACATCTGTGCAGACGGGTTTCTCATTCGGTTCGGTGTAGACGACGGACTCGGGCAGGGCCTCGCTTTCAACGGTGTGCTCGAAGACGACGAGGTGCGTGAAACGCTCAACTTCTGCTTCGAACCGCTGCGCTCCGAACGAGTAACCGACGTATTTCCAAATTCTGGAAACTCGATGACGACAGGATGCGACGCTGCGGCGTGGTCCAACGCCATGTCAGGCTTCTTCTTCGCCGCCAACGACGGCGTGAACGGTTGTGAATTGCACGTCCATCATCCTGAATCGAACACCACATCACTCGTCGTTGACCTTCACGGAAACGGGGAATCAATGCCTGGACGGTACCTTGGCCTGAACACGCTCCACAACGGTGCCATGTTGGTGTTTGACGCCGACGACGGGACGAACGGGCGCCAACTTTGGGCCAGCGACGGTACGGCAAACGGCACTGCGCTGTTGGGCCCCGTCGAGATTGTTCAGCCCGTGCCCTGGGCGGAAGGGTTGCTGTTTCGCTCACCAAGTCATCAACTGATGTGGACCAACGGCACCGATTTACGAGACTGGTTAACCCTCCCTTCGTGGAACACCAGTCTGCAGCAGAGCGTGCAAGACCTTCTCGCCGACCTGGACCACATCGGTGAAGCGTGGTTTCACACCGATGAACAGGCCATGTGGTTCAGCGCCGCTGATGAATTTGGGGACGTCGAGCCGTACCGCCTTGAGCATGATGGAACCCTGACCACCTGGTCCGTGAACGACTTTGGGAGCTCCCAACTTTCCGACCTGCTCAGCGATGGCGACGATGTTCTGGCCGTTGGCGTTCGTGGCGGGGTAAAGCAGGTGATTCGACTCAACGACGACGGTTCGCATGCATGGCTGACCTCCATCGCTCCGGTGTCCGGCGACACCAACCTGGGCGCAGGGATGGGCTTGCAACGCATCGGCGACAACTTGGTCTACGATGCCGTGGTTTCGTCCAACGAGGCTCGTTTGTGGACCACGAACCTCGCCAACGGCATCACCCTTCAACTCAGCACCACCATCCTCTCTCCCGGAGCACAGGTCGGCGTGGCCAATACGGGAGAACGCCTGCTGTTTGATTGCCTGACGGCGACCACGGGCATGGAGACCTGCATCACCGATGGTACGCCGCAGGGGAGCCATGTGCTCCACGATTTGACACCGGGACTGATGTCCTCTGACCTTCGCGGCATTGCTGCGGTCGGCGAAGGCTGGCTGGTCGTCAGCGACGGACTGGTTGATGGCGTTTCGCAAGGGGTCGCCTTGTGGGCGGTTGAAGGAACGGCCATGCGTTTGGTGAGCGACCCGTGGACGGGAAACGGCAATTCCTCTGAAGCGTTGACCTACGGCCAGCTGCTCATCTCACCCACCCAAGCGTGGTTCATCGCTCACGATGGTGGACACGGCCATGAGTGGCATCGGTTCAGTCATGGTGAACTCTCGGACGATTGGATCGTCATTCATCGCTGATGGGAACGAGATTCGCTCGGTCGATGCAGTAGGGACAGGAGACACCAATCGCGTAATCAGGCGAGGTTTGTTCCTCGGAGGAAAGCGGTTCTCGGCAGGCAAAGCACACGACAACGTCCGTTTCCTTGAGCGAGGGGTCCACTGCGACGCGCTGGTCAAACACGAAGCAATCCCCGTCCCAATGGTCTCCGCCAACGTTCTCAAAATACCCGAGCACCCCCCCCTTGAGTTGCTTTACGTTGGTAAAACCGGCCTCCATCATGATGGCACTGGCTTTCTCACATCGAATGCCACCCGTGCAAAACATGACCACAGGTTCGTCCTTCATCGATGCAGGAAGGCGCTGAATGGCTTCGGGGAAGGCCCGGAAGGTACGGATGTTCAGGTCGATGGCGTTCTCAAACGTCCCGACCCGCAACTCGTAGTCGTTCCTCGTGTCGAGGACATGAACGGGTTCTCCCGCATCGAGCATGGCTTTGAACTCAGTCGGTTCAATCTCCTCTCCGGTCATCTCTGCGGGACGGATGTGGTCCAGACCCACCGAGATGATCTCGTTCTTCTTGCGTACGTTCATCCGATTGAACGGCTGGTAATCCGTGAACGAGACCTTCAGGGGGATATCGGTGAACCGCTCATCCTTCTCGAGAACGTCGATGAACCCATCAATGGACGTGGACCGACCGGCCAGAAAGAAATTGATGCCCTCGGGGGCCAACAACACCGTGCCCTTCAGACCCAAATCCACGCAGAGGCTGCGCAAACTCGACTGGAGTGCATCTCGGTCGTCAAGGTCAACGAACCGATAGCCGGCAATGTTCTTGATGGAGCCGGACACAAAAGACCGTGGAAAATCCACTTTTTGAGTTCACCGACGTCACTCCACGCTTCGCCAATCATGGTTTGAAGCGAGTGGACGTCGCCAACCTTGCCCAAAGGCGCGAGGTGAAACTCGGGGGGCGGGTGGCATCTGCCAACGCTTGTGTTCGTTTCGCTCGAGACGTGTCAGCACGTCCATCACCGTGGCTGGCTCGTGGCCCTTTGCGACGAGGTCATCCGCATTCAATCCGCCTTCAATATGGGCTCGCAGGATGGTGTCAAGAAGTTCGTAGGGAGGCAGCGTGTCTTGGTCGGTTTGGTCGGGAGCCAATTCCGCAGATGGTGGTTTGGTCATGGTTGACGCCGATACAGGTTCGGGCAGACCTTGTGCGGCTGCCCGCTGATTGAAACGTTCGGCCATGGCGTAGACGTCCATTTTGTACACGTCGCCAAGCGGTGCATAGCCTCCAGCCATGTCGCCGTAAAGCGTGCAATAACCCTGAGCGATTTCCGATTTGTTGCCGGTGGTCACCGCCATGCTGCCGTTGGCGTTGGCGTATCCCATCACCAAGATGGCCCGAAGACGAGCCTGAAGGTTTTCGCCGGCAACCGGAGCGCCGTTGTAGAGGACGTCAGCGAGGGTGGTTTCAACGCTGGTGTGCATGGTATCAATGGCGTGAACGTGGTGCTGGAGGCCAAGGGCTTGGGCCGTGTGGAGGGCGTCATCGATGGAGTGTTGCGAGGAATGACGACTCGGCATGGCCAGGCCCGTCACGTTCGCTGGGCCGATGGCCTCGGCGGCCACGCAGGCCGCAACCGCAGAATCAATCCCACCAGAGAGCCCCAACACAATGGAAGAAATCGAAGACTTGCGGCAATAGTCTGCAAGCCCAGTGACGACGGCGTTGGTCAATTCTTCGATGGTGTCAATCAAGTCCGCACCGTCGTCGCCCGGTTCGAGCACCATCACCTCAGCGGCTCCGATGCACAAGGCATCCTCGGCAGCACTCGCCACCCAATGGCACGCTTCGGGGCTGTTCAAATCAACCACCAGCACACCTTCCTGCCACGATGGAGCAACGACAGCACGACCGTCAGGCCACACGACAAGGCTGCGGCCGTCAAAGAGAAGGTCGTCGTTACCGCCGACCTGATTGGCAAGCAAAAATGGATGATTCAACACCGCCGCAGCGTGTCGAGCAACCGCAAGCCTCGTGGTGAATTTCTCACTGTGAAATGGCGAGGCTGAAAGATTCACGGTGGCGTTGATGTCCACGCCTTGACGGCACCATTCTGCAATGTGTTCAATCGGGTCTTGGGCATAGGAAGAAGGCGTCATGCCCGCAGACTGCCAAGCGTCCTCGCACACGGTCACGCCCAAGGTCATGCCGGCGAGCGAGCGGGCTAAACCCGACCTGTTTTTGGCCGCAAAATAACGAGCCTCATCAAATACATCGTAAGTGGGGAGAAGTTGCTTCTCTGCAACGATTCGCCCGTGTTCGTCGTTGGTGATGCTCGTCGATTCAGGACCTGAACGCACCACGCCGTTGGTAGGGAGGGTTCGGTCGTCTTCAGCAGGGATGGGCGTGCCGATCAACACGGGCATGGGCGTGGACACGTTGAGCGCAGCCGACATCGACCGCTGAATGAAATCACGCTCCATCAACAGGTCTCGTGGAGGATAGCCACACACGGCCAGTTCGGTTGAAACGCCGACATTCGCTCCCGCATCTTGGGCTTGGTGAGCGAGCGAGGTTAACCTCTGACAGTTCTGTTCCAAATCACCAACGGTCGGGTCAAATTGCAACAAACCGACCTTGCTCATTCAATCGCCCCCAAACGACCTCAAGGGTGCTTGACGATTTCACCGTTGGCGTCCTTGTACCACCATTCGTTGGTGGCTTTATCGTGATACCACCAGTAGCCATCCGAACCCATGACCCAATCCGTTTCCTCTTGAGTGGAGGCGGAGGTTTCAGCGGTAACCGAGGTGGTCGCTGCCGTTGCGGTCGCTGCGGGAATGTGCTCCTCGTCATCGTCTTCATCGTCCTCAAATTCCGAAGAATACTCGTCCCAGTCGTAGTCCACCTTGGAGCCAGCATTTACGGTCATGCGTCGCATCCAAGTCAGGAGGGCAACGACAACGCAAAGCAGAAGCAATCCGGTGATGCTACCGATGATGGGGTTCACGTCGCCAAAAATTTTCTGAGAGAAGGTTGGCTCGTCTGCGACACGAACATCAACGGTCGGACCGCTGACCGTCATGCCGTTATCCAGCGTGGCCTCAACCCACTGCATGCCAGCGAGTTCAGGGCGCCAATCAACAGACACAAGTCCGATGGCACCCGCCTCTGCAGCGACCGTCTCTCGCTGAATGAGGGTACGTTCACCGTCCATGTTGACCGTTTCAAAGGTCACCGCAATCTCACCCTGAAGCGTACCGACGTTTTCCACCTCGAGTTGGATGGAGGTGGTATCACCGACCTCCATCAGCAGTCTCGAATACGTCATGGCCGAGGGTGCGACGGTGAACTTTGGCTGAAGCCATTCCATGTTCCATGTCGCCAAGAACGGGTTGTTGAGATTGCCGTTGAGTCCGGTGACGCTGTTGCCAGCAAGGTCTCGACCGGCGATGCTGATTTTGACCACCATGCGGTCAATCAGCATCTCGTTGGTGATTTCGCTGAGGTTCATGTCGGCGTAGAGTTCAAGGCGCAGACCGTCGAGTTCTGCTCCCTCAAGTGCAAGCGGTTCTCGTCCTGAACGAATGACATCGCCTGTTTCGAAGTCCTCAACCTGCCACACGAGCTCAAGGGATTGAAGGTCAAGTCCACCTAGTTCCTCAACGACAACACGAACTTCGTGATTTTCCCCACCGAGGATGGCGAGTGGGCGGGGTGAGAGCACCTCTTGGGGTGCGGGACCCGTGCCGTCAACGACGATCCATTTCACCGATGTTTCTTGGTCGGTCATGTCGAACCCTTGGCCCTCAAGGCAACCAACCTCCCACGTCATGGGGAGCGAGCCCGATGCAACCGGTGCTTCAACGGCCATGGACCAAATACCGTCAATGGCTGTGGCCGAGTAGGTCTTTCCTGCAAACAACACGTCGACCTGACAGTCAAAGTCGGGCACGGTTGAGGTCTCTGCAAACACCAAACCGCCTGAGATTTCCATGGGCGTGAGGGGCGTTACTCGAGCACCGTCCCCAAGGAAAGAACCTCGGGTCAGGTGAAGATTCACGCTCTCTTCGGGGATGGCGAGTCCCGCAGAGAATCGCCAACGATGTTCAGGGAAGTTTCGCATTTCCTCTTGACCGGCTCGGTCGACCACGAGAATGGCAGGTTCTCGTCGGTTCTCTCCTAAGTCGGGCGTGTTCCAACCAAGGTGGAGATGGATGTTGAGCACCAGGTCCTTCTCGTACGGGTCAGCGATGCCGTTTTGTCCCAACATGGTGCATTGGTCAATGAAGACATGCGTTGAGGTGGTGGTGCAGGCCCCCGTTTCAAAGGCCCAGTGAATGCTCATGGAATCGCTGCCTTGGTTGCTGGCGAGCATGACCTCAACCGTGGATAAATCCGAACCGCCGTTGGGTTCGCTGATCTTCACGTTGAGTTCGTAAGGCTGTGCTGGGTGAAGCCACGCCATTCGTCCTTCTGCCCAGGAAAAGGCATCGGGTGCGAGGTCAGGGGCACCGTCAACAGCCAACTGATAGACGAAGAGTTGCTCGCCTTCCTCAGCACTTCCGCCGTCTTGAATGGCGTAACCCGAAGGGTCGGTTCCCTCGAGGTAGACGGCCACCTTTTGACCGAGGCTTCCGTCGGTATCGTCAATCATCAGCGTGTAAATACCCGTGAGGGCCGTTAAGTCGCTAGGAACGAGCATCGCCACGGGGTTGAATTCGCCAGCGTCTGGCCAGCCGTTCATGTTGGCATCGTCCACCCATTCCTTCCAGACCATGGCCGTGACCGCTGATGGAAGAACGGGTTGGTCCATGATGGTGACCTGCATGACTTGCGTTGGACTTGGTGTGCGATGGTCGTAGCGATACATCGAGGTCTCGGTTACCCTCGGTTTGACGGAATCCACCGTGAAGGTTCGGCTCAGCGAACTGGGTTCAACCACCGTTGAACCGTTGAGCGAGACCAGACCCACCTCCCATGTTACATCACCGTAGGTGAAGGGGATGTTTTCGGTGAAGTTCCAGTACGCGCCGTCGAGGGTGGTGGTGTTTCGAACGGCCACACCGTCCCGATAGAGCGTGACCTCTGCATCGCCGTCAACGAAACCGCGGGCGTCAGGGACATCCTCAAACCCGACCTCAATGGAGAGGTTCATCGATTCTCCACCTCGCAGGTACTGTCGCGTGGGGGTCATGTCAACGCCGTCTTCGGAGAAGACCACGGACTTCAGCGTGAGGTCGTTCTCATAGCCCTGTGCGCTCAACGAACCCCAAGTGTGGGAAAACGGGATTGAGATGACACCGCTTTGCAAGACGAGGCGAGAGGTGGCGGTCAGCTGCATTTCATCGTCCCACATCGGACGAAGACGGAAGGTGATGTTGGTCATGATGTTCATGCCATCTTCCGTGATCTCAATGGCGTCGGTTGGATGAAGTTCGACCATGGAGGCATCGCCCAGGCCAGCAGCTCCGCCGCCTTCGGCAGGGAACAAGTAAGTGGCTTGGTGCGATTTGCTGTACACGTCGAGCCGGTGGTGAGTGATGGTTCCGCCGATGACTTGGTATTCGGTGGTGATGGTCTGCCATTCCTTTGAAGGCGTGAGAACCGATTGTGCGTCCACCATGCCGCCGTTTTGAAGCAGAACCGTGCTGGAGGTTTGGAGCGCAACGACTTCAATCGTAAGCCCGCCACGTTGGTCAGCCATGAACGGCAACGGTATGGCTTGCATTCCACCGATGTTCTGGACGCTCGTGCGGGCCTCGTTCACGCCCATCACGAAGGACGACGACGCATCGGCAACGAGGTTGTGTGAGGCGTTGTAGGTGGCCCGAAGGCCGGCAAGGACGGCTGTGCCGCTTCCTGAGACTTCAATTCGAGCCTCGGTAAAGTCCGTACCCAAAATATCGACCGAATTGCCCGTGTTCGCCAACGCATTGGTGAAATCGGTCAACTCGCTGCCGTTGAGATGGAACATCCCGCTGGTCGCTGAATTGGTGCTCCTGTTGGCGACCAAGGTGTTCTGAACAAACAGGGCGAGTTCAACCACCGTACCCGTTTCGGCAGCGTAACTGAATCCGAAGGAACTCAAGTCCTCCGATGGCACCCAGACCTTTGCATCTGTGGGGGCGCCGGAGGTGAGAGCGAGGTCCATCCGTTCCTCGGCGTTGGCAAAGCGGTCTTGCCAGCCCCATGTGCCCACACGGGCGTCTTCACCGCCCCATTCGTAGCGCTCGTCCAAGTTGAAATCGAGGGTGGGGCGTGCAGGGTGCTGGCCGCCAAACATGTCCATTTCGAGAGCTTCAACGTTCCACGCAGTGAAGTTGCTCATGTTGCCGTCGGCAGGAAGAACGGAAACCACACGGGCTTGCATACCCACGGTGTTTTGGTCGGGTGTCGGTGTGAAAGGCAAGGAGACGTTCATCCAGGCCTCGTCGGGATGATAGCGCACCTGAACTTGCCCGCTGGCCACCGAACCGTCAAGGCCCACATCATACAGCGGTGCGTGCGCCAACATCCACGGAGAGGTCAAGGTCGAGTTCGCTTGGGAGCCAATGACACCGATTCCGGTGACGTAGGCTGCATCGCTCAAGGTCCAACCGCGGGCGGTCGGGTCGGTGACGAAGGTTTCTCGGTACGCACCGTCGCCGGTGATGGAGTGCACCTCTGGGATGCCCGATTCGCTTCCCTTGAACTCGAGATGAAGACGGAACTGGTCCACCAGATCGTGGTCGAGGAGGTTCAGGGGAACGATGAGTTCGTTCGTGCCCTGCATGCCAGGTAGAACCTCACCTGCACTGTTGAGAACCGACCAGTTGAGGAAGGCCCCGTTGGGGATGTTCGCTTCGATGTAAAGTGGCGCATAGGTGTCGGCTGCGAGGGTCTGGGTTGAACCGACCTTGTGACCCATCGTTGGGCTGGTCCAATTGGACTCAGGCGGCGTTGCGATGTGGATGTCGTCAACAAACCAATAATCGCAGCAGGTGCTGCTCCCGCTGGTTTGATGGATACGGAATTGCGAATTGGCGTGAATCGCAGCCGCTGGCAGGGTGGTCATAAATTGAAAGTTGGAGGTTTGAGCCCCGCCGCCGCTAAAGGTTTGGAACACGGTCCATCCGCCTGCAGCGGTTTTGTATTGGAACTGGAGGTTTTCACCGCTGTCCGGCGTTTCACCGCACCCCGAGCGCCCTTCGTGGACCCAGGCGTGGAACGGGATGTTCGCACCGCCTGCGAGGTTCACCACCGGTGATGTACCGTAGGTCGAGCCTGCGTAGGTTCGAAGCGAACCCCCGGAGGTGCCGTTGTACCCGCAGGAGGGAGAGGAGACTCTTGCGGTGTAGGAATTTGAGAAGGTCCATCCCTGATTGTTGGTGTTGAAATCCCAAAGAAGGCCTGGAGAAGACCCCGTCAGAACACCGCTGGACACGGTGGAGCCGTTGGAGATGGCGTCAGCATGGTTCCAGTCACTCTCGCTGTCCCAAACAAAACCGGACTGCGTGGGCAGCACCTTTGGTGTGAATTTCAACTCGGCGTTGACCAGTGGCTCCCCGCTGGGTAAATCCAACTTGAACATCGTGTTTGGATTGGTCGTCAGGGTCAGGTCCATATCGTCGCCCTGACCGACTTGCATGACCTCATGTTCTGCCTCCAAAACTGACGTCTCTTCAGTGGACGGAGCGACCGCATTGAGCCAACTGCTCATGACAAAAAGCACGACCAAGATGAGAGCCTGTGCATGGGCACGCCTACCCGCCATGGTTTACGGTGCCCATTGAAGGACTTGAAGGATGCCCCTCTCTATTTTCCCGCAATTTGGATTTATCCGCTCCGTCTTGTGTTTTTCCTCACCTAAAAATCAAGGACGAGTGAACAAAAATGAACAAAATGTGGAGTAGTGTTCAAAACCGCGTCCTCGGTCGGTGAACCATGGCTCAACCTTCATCGGCAGGTGAATTGAACGCCGTGAATTTGGAAACGGGGCTCCTCGAACAGTGGGCGGCCGAGAAAACGTTCCAATCCTCCATTGACGGGCGCCGCAACAACGCACCGTTCATCTTCCTCGAAGGACCGCCCACCGCCAACGGTAAACCTGGCATTCACCACGTGGTCGCTCGAACCTACAAAGATCTCGTTTGCCGCTGGAAAGCCATGGAAGGCTTCCTCGTTGAGCGAAAAGGGGGCTGGGACACCCACGGCCTCCCCGTTGAAATTGAAGTCCAAAAGCGACTTGACCTCATGAGCAACGAAGCGATTGAAGCCTTCGGCATGGCGGAATTCAACCAAGCCTGTCGTGAGTCCGTTTGGACCTACGAAGCAGCATGGCGAGAGATGACCGAGCGCATGGCGTATTGGGTTGACCTCGACAACCCCTACGTGACCCTCCACAACGACTACGTCGAATCGGCTTGGTGGGCGTTGAAGCAGATGTTCGACAAGGGCCTGCTCTACAGAGGCCACAAGGTGTTGCCGTACTGCCCGCAAACGGGTACGTCGTACTCCAGCCACGAAGTGGCGTTGGGCTACAAAGAAGTGGAAGAGCCCTCTGTCTATGTCAAATTCAAACTGACCGACGACGACGCTTCCATCTTGGCGTGGACAACGACACCGTGGACCTTGCCAGGAAACGTTGGCTTGGCCGTTGGACCCGACGTCACCTATGCTCGATGCCGTATCAAGGAAGCGGCTGGAGAGGCATGGACGGGCGCCGGCGGTGCCGAAGTTGGCGAGGAGGTCATTTTGGCGAAGGAACTCATGAAGGAAGTTCTTCGGCATCATGTCGACATCGTCGATGAATTCCCCGGGTCGGATTTGGTTGGTCGTTCGTACGAACCGCTCTTCCCTGAGGCCGTTCCACGAGGCGACTCAACGACGGCCTGGACCGTGCTTGCCGCCGACTGGGTCACGACCACGGACGGTACGGGCGTGGTCCACACCGCCGTGATGTACGGTGAGGACGACTACAACCTGGGTATGGAGGCTGGCCTTCCAGCTCATCACACCGTGGGCATGGACGGTGCCTTTGTTGACGGCACCCACCCTGAACTCGACGGCAAGTACGTGAAATCCTGCGACGAGACCATCATCGCCCTGCTGTCCGCACCCAACGGGAGCAACGGAAAGGGGCCAGAAAGCGGGTTGCTCTATCGCGAGAAGGACTACCTCCACGACTACCCACATTGTTGGCGAACCGACCATCCCTTGCTCTATTACGCCATGGATTCCTGGTTTGTTCGCATGACGGCGGTCAAGGAAAACCTGCTCAAGTTCAACGACCAAGTCGAATGGGCCCCTGATTGGGTTGGAGAAGGTCGCTTTGGTGAATGGCTTCGAAACGTCAAGGACTGGGCCATTTCCCGAGAGCGATACTGGGGCACGCCCCTGCCCGTATGGCGAAGCGAAAGCGGCGAGATGAAGTGCGTTGGTTCCATCCAAGAATTGCAAGAAGAAGTGGCCAAAGCCGTGGCCGCAGGATTTGAAAATCCTGATTGCCCTGACGATGTCGACCTCCATCGACCGATCGTTGACGGCTTCACGCTCGTTTCCGACAGCGGTGCTCCGATGAAGCGAGAACCCTTCGTGATGGACTGTTGGTTCGATTCAGGGTGCGCACCGTTCGCTCAGTGGCACCATCCGTTTGACAACGAATCCACGTTCAACGCCTCGTTCCCGGTGGACTACATCTGCGAAGGTGTTGACCAAACCCGTGGCTGGTTCTACACCCTGCTCGCCGTTTCGGCCACCGTCTTTGACGACATGGCCTACAAACGATGCCTTTCGTTGGGTCTTATTTTGGACGCAGAGGGCAAGAAGATGTCCAAATCCCGAGGCAACATCGTCGACCCCTGGGACCATTTCAACAGGGAAGGAGCGGACGCCACTCGCTGGTACATGGTCACGGCCGGTGCTCCTTGGAACCCCATGAAATTCGACCCGAACGGTGTGAGGGAGACCTACGCCAAGATGTTCCTCACCACGTGGAACGTCTACAAATTCCATGCGGACTACGCCGCTCTGGACGGTTTTGACCCAGAGGCGCAGGACGTACCCGTCGAGCAGCGCAGCGCTCTGGACCGATGGATTCTTTCCCGACTTCACACCGTCGCCACGGCCTATCACGAGAATTTCACCAATTGGCAATTCCACAAGGCATGCCGAGACCTCGAGGACTTCATGGTCAACGATGTCTCAAACTGGTACGTTCGACGAAGCCGCCGAAGGCTCTGGGACGAAGCGGACAGCAACGACAAGCTGGCCTGCCAACACACCCTCCATGAGGTGCTTGAAACGGTGTGCAAACTGGTGGCTCCTGTCTCCCCCTTCATGGTTGACCACATCCATCGAAACTTGACCGGTGCCTCGGTTCACACCGCTGACTGGCCACTCGGTGTTCCAGGAACCCTTGAGGGGGCAACCGCTGATGCATGGGACGAAACGGCCGCCAAGGCCACAGCCCATCTTCCACCCCAAGACCTCGGGCTCGAACAAACCATGGCGCTCGTGAGAGAACTCGCCGAAGCCGGACGACGCATTCGCATTGACGGTGGACGGCGCCAACGCTTGCCGTGCGCTCAAGGCTGGATCGTCGCAGGCCCCGATCTCTCGGCGTTCCATGACCTCCTGGCTGAGGAACTGAACGTTGAAGCCATTCAAGTTGAGGACGACCTTGACCGTTTCCAGCAAATCGAGTTGGCACCGAATTTCCGTGCGCTCGCTCCGAAGGCACGAGCCGAAGTCAACAATGTGGCCAACGCCATCCGTTCGCATGAAGACCCCGTGGCCTTGCTGGCCTCCATCAACGACGGAGGAGCCGATGTATTGGGTGTCCTCGTAGAGAGCGGTGATGTGGAGGTCAAGCGTGTGGAGCGAGAAGGCTTCGCGGCTCAAACCGTGGAGATGGAAACCGAAGGTGAGCAACTTCACGTCAGTCTGGTATTGGACATGAACGATACACCGGCCCTTCTCTCCAAAGGTATGGCACGAGACATTGTCCGTCGCGTCCAAGCTAAGCGCAAGGATTTGAACCTCGAAATTGAGGCCACCATCGACCTTGAGGTCTGGCTTGAAAACGCACCGGAGATGCAAACCGAGGACGAAGCCTGGGTAGCCACAGAAACTCGAGCCGCAGGGTGTGTCTTCCATCCTGAGGGTGCAACACCACCAACAGGAGCTGAGCACTTTGAGGTGGACGGCACCTCGGTTCATTTCACGGTCAAGTGAGGCCTCGACGTGCGCATCGTTTCGCTGGTCCCCAGTCTGACGCTGACACTCTTTGATTTTGGATTGGATGCGACGTCCATTGTCGGTCGCACACCGTGGTGCATTCATCCTGCAGACGAAGTAAGCAATGTACCGGTGGTTGGCGGCACCAAAACGCCCAATCTTGGGAAAATCAAAGCAGCCAAACCCGACGTGGTCGTGATGGATCGAGATGAAAATCCCAAAGCGGTGTACGAATGGTGTCTTGAACAAGGCTACGAGACATTCGTTTGCCATGTTCAGCATCCTCGTGATGTTCCCGATATGTTGAGAGAACTCGGAAAGGTGGTGAAACGGTCGGAGGAAGCCGAGACATGGGCCAGAAAGATCGAGGACCAACTCAAGGCCGTACCAGCCTCAAACGAACGTATTGCTTTGCCCTTGATTTGGCATGACCCGTTGATGGCGGCCAACGGCAACACCTACGCGGGAAACATACTCGCATGCATGGGCTACAATGTACCCGATATTGAGCCGGACGGCACGGGTTACCCCGAGGTGAGCATGGAATCCTTGATTCAATACGGCATCACCGACCTCTTTCTTTCCAGCGAACCCCATGAATTCACCACCGAAGAAGGCGATGCGTTGCTCGACGCACTTCGGGCGCTAACGGACCGTCCGCCCACGCTGCACTTTATCGACGGTGAGGACTTGACGTGGATGGGAACCAGAACGCTTTCGGGTTTGCGCCGTTTGAGTGGTGACGTGTCTTCGTAAACACGCGCGTTCACTGCATACTCGGCGAAGCGACGGCTTCAAATCACGCCCCAACGAGGCAGGACCATGCGCCGATGGCTCCTCGTGCTCGCCATGGCTTCGTCCATGGTGCTCGCCGGTTGTTTTGGTGATGGCAGCGGCACGGTCGCTCCCGAAGAGACCTCCTCCATTTGGGAGTCCTACAATCGCATCGACGCACAACCGCACGAAGTTGAGCGGATGTTCACGACCATTGACTTGCGCACCAACGAATCAACCAACACCACGTGGGCGGTGTTTGATGCCTCCTATGGCGGTAATTGCTGCGAGCACTATCTCGCAACCGACATCGACGGTCAGATTTTGAACATTGGGGGCGAATACCCCGTGTTTTCAGCCGACCGTGGACACCTTTGGGACACCTACGTCCCCCCCGCCCTCCCAGATTCACAGTGTCGCACGTTCGTGCCCACCAACCCGGGGCAAGAAGGGTTGGGTGAAGGCAGCATCGTGCAGGCCACCAACGGTGACATCATCTCGATGTCGTGGTTCCCCTACATCGGAGGCGACCTCAAACTTGACAAATTCTACGCCATCCTTTACGACGAATCAGAAGGCGAATGGAAGTGGTGCTACAATCGAATTACCGAACCGTTCTATGACCGTTCGTGGCAAGTTGAGGTGATTGGACCCATCAGTTCATCCATCGGTGATGGAGAGTGGGCCAGTATCGTGGTCTCCAACTTCTGGCACCAAACCCAGAACGCAGGCGGTCAAATCAGCGTTGACGGTCTCAACTACTATCCCTTCCAATTCCCGGGCCGTGACGGCGGCGACCCTGTTATCGAACTCGACCTTGATTTCACCAACGCCGACCTCCCTGCCTACTGGGACGTCAACAAACCCCACAAGGAAATGCGAGCCTTCTCGATGCCAAGCGGCGGCCTCATCTTCCCTTCGTATTACAACAACGGCAACGCAGCCTACATGGATACGACCCTCTCATGGAACGAGCTCGAGGTGCAATTCCCATCCGAATACTGCCAAATTGACCGCACCGGAACGCTCCACTGCGTGGCCAATTCCGGCACAACCTTCACACATTACATGTCAACCGACGGTGCATTGACCTGGTCAAATTACACCTACTCCCTCGACGCCACCGCCTCGCAAATTGAGGAGTGGGAATTCCAAGCCAACGGTGAACTCGATTTGTTCATTCTCAACGTGCGATACCAATCCACCGAAGGTCCTGACGTGGACACCGTCTACCACGTCCGAGGCTACTCCGAGGACATGTCGCCCGACACCCTGACCTACATCGGTCAAGGCGACCTTGATTCGACCTCCGGCGCCGGCAACGATATCCGATTTGATTTCGCTTCCCTCGCCATTCTCAATGACGGCGGCGTGGTGGTCGCCTATCACGATTCTACCGACCCCGACCCGCTCTTTGCCGTCGAACTTGAGTTGCCCTGATCAGTCCTCTACGGCAAACATCTGGAGGATGTCGCCAAAGAGCGCTTTTGCCTCGCCGCTGCTCTTTTCGACCAGGCGCTTGACAATCAGTTCAGGAGTTGAGCGAGCGAGGTGATTTCGCTTTGGTGTACGGTCGACCAGCAATTCCAAATCGGCCCCCAAGCCACTTGCTTCAATCCCGTCAACGCGGAGGTCGTCGCGACCGGTTGCACCGAGGATGGCGGGTGCAAGGTGGGTGACCAGCAACATCGTCGTGTCGGCTTGGGCCTCAGCCGCTAGGAGCATACCCGCAATGATTCGAGCACCCGCACCAGGTTCAGTAATCGCTTCCAATTCGTCGGCGAGAATCAATTTCGGGGTGGGGTCGCTAACCACGGTTGCCAACTCCACCAGCGTTTGTTCAAGGGCCCCTGCACTCTGGGTTCCACCCGCTTTAGCGAGGATGTGGAGCGCCTCCACCTTCCCAATTCGTGCGGCTTTTGCTGGCACAGGAAGGCCCATGTGGCCGAGGATGCAAGCGTAAGCCATGCATTCCAGCAAGGTGGTTTTGCCACCCGAATTGGCACCCGTCAACAATGCTAACGATTGTTGGTCGCCTTTGATGGCGGCTTGACCCAACCCGTAGGTGACAGGGTCAGGCGTGACGCCCAACAACACGTGTCGGCCTTCTTCAAGCCACATGCCATGGTCAACGAGTTCCGGAATCACACAACGGTCATGATGGGCCCAGCGAGCGATGGACAACCACTGGTCCGCCTCAATGAGGCGACTGACCGCCACCTCACAATGTGGCTTGAGCGGGCCGAGTTGACGAGCGAGGTTGACGAGGTGGTCGGTCTGCTCCGCCTTGAGTTTGGATTCAAGGGCTGCATCGATGCCATCAATGGTCTGTCGGTCAATTTTAGCCGGCCACGAATCGGTGAAGATATCGAAGGGACAGCGTAAACGAGCCGGTTCAAGGAAGGTGGCAAGGTGTTCCCTGGCTTGCTGCATCGCTTCTTGAATCACGTGCCCGGTGGCGTCTCGTAGCTTTCGCTGAAACGCCGTGCCATCGGCCAATGCTTCGAGCAATTCGGCACCCGAAAGTGCCATCTTGGCATCGTTCATGGCGCTCTCAACCTGTTGATTGACGTCTTCCTCGAGCTGTTTGACCGTGCCCCATAATTCATCTTTGATTCGGGCGACCTCTTCGATGGACGAAGCATCACCGAGCATCGACATGGTTTCAGGAAGGGTTGACAGGGGCTTGAGCGCAGAGCAAAGCGCCTCCAATGCGTCGTTCTCCGGCAGGAGGTTGGCGTTCATGGCTTCGATGACGCCGCAAAGCACATCCAAGGTTTTCCTGTTATGCGTGAACCAATCAATGGTACGCTCGGGGACGATGAGCGCTTCTTCGGGCGCTGAGCCCAAGACCAACCAGCCGTCGGGGGCTTCCATCGGCGCACCAGGACCCAACCACGACACCGTTTTGAACACGGTGTAGTCCTTCCACGATTCTTGTTCGGTGGGTTGCAGGACACGGCAGAATTTCTTGAGATGATCCAGCGGTTCGGGCGATACGACCACCCGCTCGTAGCGTTCTTGCTTTTCCTTGAGGCGCCCGAGATGGCTCCATGCTTCGTGTTGAGCCTCAAGCCAAGCAGCATCAAGTTCCATGGCTGCTGCCGCCATGCGGCGTCGGGGCTCGGGGTCGGCCACCGGCATCAAGAGACCCATGCGCTCTCGGGTCGCAGAGCAAGACGCAAAGGATTGAATGTGGGCGAGGAGGTGTTGATGGAGTTTCTGTGCTTCTTTGGTGGCGAGGAAGGAACCTTCTCCACCTGCATAGGACCGAGCCAGCGACAGCGCTCGCTTTACGGACAGCCCCTCAACCTCTGCCAAACGACCCACGTCGCCCGAAGCGAGCGTGGAGACGACGGCTTCCTCGGAGCCGAAGTGATCTTTCATTTTCGACGCCATGCGTTCAGTAACACCGGGAAGTTTAGTCAAAACCATGCAGACCATCGTTTGTCAAGGGCTTAAGAGGATGACGCTGGAGGTGGGCGAGGAAAGCCGTTTGAACAGGAGTGAAACTGAACCCGTCTATTGAGAATCTACAGAGAACGTTCGTGTCGTTTTCGGTGGTCGGGCAAGCAACATGGGATTAATGAAAGAACACATGGCGGCGACAGATACCGCAAGTTATGACCGCACGTGGGTCGAAATTGACGCGTTGCTTGAACAAGCCGTTCAAGAGATGAAATCACAACGAGCGAAGTACAAACTGAGAAAGATGACCGGACCAAAGGCAGACAAGATGCGGGCGTTGATGAAGTACACACGGGCGAAAGCCGTGGTTGATACGCTGCGCTGGACCATTGGTGTTCGCGGCCAGATTTCTCCGCTGGACGAGCCGCTCAAGTCTTAGGTTCAGCAGATGCGTTGGCCTTCGCCACCGTAGTCTTGCATTGGCGCCTGGAACAGGTCGTCGCAGGTGCGCTTGACAATCGGCAGTGTTAGAGTGGACTCCGCCCAGTTGATGGAATAACCACCGGCGGCAGCGGGTGAAGGCACGTAGTCGCGCCCCGTTTGGGACATCGTGATGACGAGGGTGTCGCCTTGTTCGAGGAAAATATCCATCGCCATGAATTCCATTTTCCCGAGCACCGTTTGGAACCCAACCAGCGCCTCTTGTCCGTCTCGTCCACCTTCGTGGAAACGGAAATCCATCACGGCATGACCGAGGCGAAGACCGTTGCCGTCGCTCATCTCGAGGTAGCCGTGAGCACCGTTGGCGGTGTGGGGAGTTACGGCGATGTGGAAAGTGGGCATGCCGGCGATGTAGACGTCCTCCTCAAAGGGCCCGTAGGTCATGGTGATGGTTTCGGTCGTGGTGACCATGGAAGCTCCCGAGGGGCTCAAATCCGCGGCGGAGATTTCGAGATACTCAGTGTCCAGTGCGGGGTAGGTGCTTTCAAATCGCCACCCACCACGGTTGTCCTGCATCTCAACACCGAGGGTCGGTGCTCGGCCTTCCCCTTTCAGGTACCAGTCGAACCAGTAGAGCATTTCATCGGCCCAATCCCATCGCAGCGTGTAGGGGTAGGCCTCCAATCCTTCACCGCTTGGCAGAGCGCTATGACCTGATGTTCGGTCAGGATAGTCGTGAGCCCATTGACCGGCCAATGTCTTGATTTCAATGCCAGCCTCCTCAACGATTTGATGGGTAGGGAAGGACATGTGCGGATCAACGTTCCAATCTTGCATGCCCTGAATGATGTAGACCGAACCGTTGTAATTCTCAATGACCCTGTCGAGGAACGAGCGCTCGGTCCAATAATCGTTGCCGGCGTAGGTGACCATGCCGCCCGAAAGGTAAGCTGCTGGACCGTTGACGTAGCCTTCCATGTAGCCCTCACAGAGCGTGTGAGCGTCTTCGCTGTCGCCGTCGATACCGAAGGAGCCGTAGACGCCGTTGTGCATAATCATGCCTCTCGCTTCCATGCTCCCGTTGCGCCACATCAATTCGTGGACGCCGATGAGGCCGGACATCGGAACGATGGTCGCAAGGTGAGGGTTGCCAAAGGTGGCGGCCTGCCATGGTGTCGAGCCATCGTAGGACTTGCCGATCATGCCCACCTTGCCGTTGGACCATGCCTGTGTTCCCAACCACGTGACGGCGGCGTCAATGCCCCGCTGTTCATCGGTGCCCATGAGGTCCATGCAGTGGTTGGATTCGCCAGTACCAAACACGGAGACTTGAGCCACGCCGAAACCATGCGGCACGTAGTTTTCAATCAGCATCTTGCCGAGTCGATCGGCGGGCGTCAGCGCATCAACATCGCCGTCGTTGTAATACGGCCCAACCTCGGCGATGACGGGGACCTGGCACGAGGTGTCGAGGGATTCACTTTCCCAGTCGCAGCCTTCGATGACCGGTAGCCAGAGGCCCAAGTGAACGGTGGCATCGCCCGTGAGTCCTGCGCCTCCATCAGCAGCGGTGATTGTTGGTACGGGCACGTAAACAGAGCGCACCGCATCGATGGCATACGAACCGTTGACGCTGACACGTGCGTAGATGTCCGAATCGTCGTAGGTCAAGGAAGCCCTATCCCAAGGTTCGGGGTAGACATTTTCCGATGAACCGTCTTGGTCCACGACCTCGGTTTCTCCGAAACAACCAGCGAGCATGCTGGTCGAAAAGAGCAGCACGACCAGCACGGGTTTCAGGTCCATGGCCAAAGGGGCACAAAGGAGTGATTTGAATCAATCGGAGGCGTGATTCGTTCAATCGTCCTTGCTCTCTTCGCCTTCCTTGGCGGCGATTTCAGCACGGACCTCGTCCATGTCCAGCCCTTGGAGTTGCTGAACCAAATCACGAAGCGCATCTTCTGGAAGAGCACCTGGCTGCATAAAGACGCCGATGCCCTCTTTGAACGCAATTGTGGTGGGAATGGAACGAATACCGAACATTCCTGCGAGTGCTTGTTGTTCTTCGGTGTCAATCTTTCCAAAAACAACGTCGGGAAAGTCGTTGGAAACACGTTCGTAAACGGGCCCGTAGGCCTTGCAGGGTCCGCACCACTCCGCCCAAAAATCGAGCAGAACGAGTTCGTTGTTTTCAATGGTCTCGGCGAACATGGGCTCGCTGATTTCGAGGGTGGCCATAAGAAAGCCTCACGTCCACCCTTCTTGAAGGCATGTGAAACCCTGCACGCATCGTAGAGGGACTTATGAGCCGTGATTTGTTCCAACAGCCATGCGCAGACCCGTGGCTCTCGCTCTCTTGATTCTCGTCCTCTTCGTCGGTCAGAGCGCTGGCGGCATACTTTCGGTCGCCAGTGCCCAAGAAAGCGAGACCGCTGCTCGTGGTGCGAACGATGTGCGCATCACCGAAATCCTCGTCTCGGCCTCTTCGGCAGAGTACAACGGCACCGACTGGAACAACGACGGCGACATTGGCTCTTCCTCCGACCAATTCATTGAACTATGGAACTCAGGAAGTGAACCGGTGGACGTTTCTGATTGGTTGCTTGACGACATGACAGGTGGTGGTTCTGCTCCTTGTCGGCTGGCGTGGAACACCACCATTGAACCCGATTCGTACATCGTCATCTTCCGAGACAGTTCCCGTATTGAACTCGATTATTGGGACGGTGACACCGCCACCATCTCTGACAGCTTTGGCAACGTCATTGACACGCTCTCCTTCCCCGAGGAGGACTCGTGGTGGGATACCTCCTACGTCAAGGCGGCTAACGGCACCGTTTCCAAGGTCTCGCCTCCGACACCCGGATGGGGCGATGATGCGACCTATTCGGTGGCGCAGAACATGGTACGATGCTACGGCCTCAACGACAACGTCCACGAAGGCGCCTACGTGCTGAAGGGCCGAATTGTGCCCATGACGGGTGAGGCCGACGTCATCAACGAAGGGCATATTCTGGTCAAAGACGGGATGATTGAAGCCGTGTGGGAAGACGAGGTCCCTTCCGACATTCAACTTACGAATGTACCCATTCTTGAAACGAACGGGACCATCTACCCCGGGCTGCTTGACCTGCACAATCACCTTCACTACAACCAGGCACCGCTCTGGGACATGACGCCTCACCTTCCCGAGAACAATCGAAACGCATGGGGCGGCTACAACAACCGCTACGAATGGAAAAATCATCCAGACTACAGCGAACAGGTGACCAAGCCCAAGATGCTCGTGCATTCAGGTCCCTACTGGAACATGGAATCGCAAGCGATGAAATACATCGAAATGAAGTCCCTTGTCGGTGGTGCTACGGCGGCCCAGGGTGGACCAAGCAACCCCGACGACAGCTACGCCACCGTTCTCTCAAGGAACATTGAGGACTACAACTTCGGCAGGGATGAAATCCATACCAAGGTGACCGAACTCACCTCAGATTATGTCGGCAACCACATCAAGACGGGGAATGCCAGCGGAGAACTTGACGCTTGGTTCATCCACATCGCCGAGGGCGTTGATGAGCGCAGTCGTGCTGAGTTTGACATTCTCGTGCAAAACAACCTGCTCGTCGGTGAACTGGTCCTCATCCACGGTGTGGCCCTCGGTCAACAAGAATTCACGCAGATGGCCAACGTTGGAGCGACGCTGGTGTGGTCGCCCCTCTCCAACCTTCTTCTCTACGGCCAAACCGCCGACATTGCTGCTGCAAAGGCCGCAGGTGTTCACATTGCGCTCGCACCCGACTGGGCACCCTCCGGTTCCAAATCCCCCCTGCACGAACTGAAGGTCGCCGATCTGTGGGACGATGAGATGCTGGGTGATATCTTCACCGATTATGAATTGGTTGAGATGGTCACCTCTAGCGCAGCCATCGCCACCAACTGGGACAACGAAGTCGGAACGCTCGAGGCGGGCAAGGTCGCAGATTTGGTTGTGGTCGACAACATCCACGCCAACCCCTATCGAAACCTCATCAACGCCATCGACCCCGACGTACGACTCACCGTGGTTGGCGGTCTTGCCGTTTACGGCGACGAAGACATCATGCGGGGCTTGAAAGGCGAGGATATCGAACCTGCAGGTAAGTTTGGCAAATCCGTGGACGTCACCTACCTCGCTGCGCCGGACGGCGCTCAATCGTGGAGCAGCATCGTTGAGAATTTGACCATGGCCATGCGCTTCGATGTGGAAGAGATGACCGCTGCCTTCGGCGACGCCAACGACTTTGACAGTGTCACTCGAGGCATGACCAACGTGGGTCTCGACCCGTGGTACACCTACGGCGACGAGCGTTATTTCAACGTCCTCAACAATTCAGGGACGGCCAATTTCCAGTGGGACATGTCCCTGTTGTACGACCGGTATTACGACCGGGCCGAAACACTGGACGCCGTCGCGGAACTCGAAATCGTCGAAGAGCCAACGCCGGAACCGTGTGAGGACGGCACACAACCTCCGTGTGAATCCAACGACGATACGACCGGAATCAACGATGACACCACCGGAACCAACGATGACACCACCGATACGACCACGGAACCTGATACAAATCAGAACAACGACGATGTCGGCACGCCCGTGGACACCTCGCAAGCAGAAGAGGACAACGTGGAGGACCAGGCCCTTCTTCTCTTCTTTGCCTTAATCGCCGTGATGTTGACCACATTGTATTTTGTTTCTCGAGGAGGGGAGGACGCCTTAGCCGCCGAAGTTCAAATCGAGAAAATGTGGGACGAACAAGAAACCGAGGCAGCGGCTTCAGCCGCTTTCGTTCCTGCACCACCGCCGATGGCACCGCCCGGCGATGAAAACGAGTGATCAGGCAAGGTCCCATTCAGGCCCGCTGGCCGTGTCGGTTACCACCACACCCAGTGCGTTGAGTTGGTCTCGTATTTCGTCGGCCAGCGCCCAATCTTTGCTGGCTCTTGCCTCACTGCGTTGGAGCAGGAGCGCCTCGACTTCATCGGCGATTTCCGCCTTACGAGGGTCTTCTTCTGGTTCAGCCAACGCCACGTCCTGGGGTGGAAGCACACCCAACACTCGGCCGGCTGTTTCCTCAAGCAAATCCACAGCGTAGTGGGCAAACGCATTGCGGTCAGCCGCTTCCATCTCCGTGTTGAGCACTTTGGTGATCTCTCGAACCATACCAAGGACCTTGGCAACGGCTTCCCGTGAATTGAAATCATCGTCCATCGCCATGGCAAAACCTTCCCCCATTTTCTCGAGCAGTCCGAGGGAGCGAGCAAGGGGCAAGGAGGACGAAACATCGGGTTGAGGCAGCGCGACGGGAGAAGGATGAATCTGTGCCTTGAGGGCCTCGACGTAACACGCCAACAACCGATTGTAATTTCGTTCTGCATCGTTGAGCAAGGCCTCGTTCATGTCGATGGGGGAACGGTAGTGCGCATTGATGAGAGCGAAACGAAGCACCATGGCATCAACCTGTGCCAGAATGTCTCGAATCGTCCAAAAATTATCGAGGGATTTGCTCATTTTCTCGCCGTCAATGTTGACAAAACCGTTGTGCAACCAGTGATGAACAACGGGGGAATGGCCGGTGTGGCACTCGCCTTGAAAAATTTCAGCCTCGTGATGAGGGAAACGTAGGTCGTGGCCCCCTCCATGAATGTCAAATTCCTTTTCAAAATGGTCAAGCGACATCGCCGTACATTCAATGTGCCATCCCGGTCGACCTGGCCCCCAAGGTGATTCCCATGTTGGTTCGCCGGGCTTGGCCGCTTTCCAAAGGGCGAAGTCCTTGTGGTCCCGCTTGCCCGAACCTGTCTCGTCAACGCGCCCTCCTGCCCCCGAACGCACGGCATCAATGGACTGACCCGTCAGCTGACCGTACTTTTCTGGAGCGGATTCAACATGGAAGTAGACACCGTCGTTCGCCTCGTAGGCGTGACCTTTGTCGATAAGGTCCTGCGTGATACGAATCATGTCGTCAACGTATTCCGTGCATCGAGGATAGACATCAGCCCTCAGGATGTTCAAGGCGTCCATGTCCTCGTAATAGGCCTCAATGTTTTGCTCAACCAAGGATTGCCAGTCTCCATCGAGTTCGTTCGCTCGGTGAATGATTTTGTCGTCAATATCGGTGAAATTTTGCACATAATGAACATCGTAACCGCTTGCCTCAAGCCAACGATGAATCAAATCGAACGCCAAGTAGCACCGAGCATGACCAAGATGACAGCGGTCGTATACGGTGACACCACATACGTACATGGACACCTTTCCGGGTTCGAGCGTGGTGAAATTCACCTTTTCTCGTCGACGGGTGTCGTGCAAGCGAATGGGCATGGGCTTCAATTCTCGCTGCGATGGGTTGCACTTGAAGGTTCATACGGGACGCGCCCCTCCCGTGGCCTATGGAGGGTGAGTCTCGTCAGCGAATCTTCGTTACGGGCGTCAACGGCCACATTGGCAACCACATCGTCCGAGACCTGCTGGAGAACGGCTACCGCGTTCGTGGGTCGGTTCGCGACCTCAACGACGCCTCCAAAACCGATCATGTTAGAGCGCACGCAACGAAGCTCGGCCTTGAGGATCGGTTGGAACTCGTTGAGGGTGACGTGCTGGAGGCCGACGGCTGGAGCGAGATGCTGGAGGGTTGCGACGGGTTGTTTCACACCGCCACCATGTATTCGACCCGCGCAACAGCGACCACCATTTTAGACACGGCCAACAAAGGTACGACTCACCTGCTCCATGCAGCCGCAGAAACGGGGATTCAACGTGTCATCTACACCTCGAGTACCGCCGCTGTGGGTACGTCTCCAAAAGGAACCACCAAAGACGAATCCGTCTGGAACACCGATACATCGCTGCCCTACACCACCGCCAAGACCCAATCGGAGCGACTTGCGTGGAATCTTGCAGAAGAACTCGGTTTGGACCTTCGGGTCATCAACCCCACCGCTGTGCTCGGAGGTGGGTTCGTGCGACCAACGCCCAGCGTGGATTTCTTCGGGGACGCCATCGCAGGGAGCTACCCTGTTGTGCCGAAGTTTCCCATGTCGGTGGTTCACGTTCGAGACGTTGCAAAGGCTCACCGACGAGCCTTTGAGGTGGACGAAGCGGAAGGTCGGTTCATTTTGGCGCCCCACGCCAACATCACGCTGGCCACCATCTGCAAGCGTATACGGACCCTCAATCCAACCACCAAGGCCCCCAAATACAGCCTTCCCAATGTCCTCGTGCCGCTGGCGGTGTTCCAAGACTGGTTGGGTGGAAAGTTTGGCCGTCAACGCTACCTGACCCGAGCCGTGGCGAAGAACATGATGGGCGGTGATACCGACTACTCAAGTGCCAAAGCAGAGAAGGTGCTGGGGCTGGAATGGGAGGACTTTGACACATGCATCCAAGATACGGTCGACGTCTTCCTTTGACCCACGACCAGGGCCTGCTCCTTGCTCGAGCGAGTTATCTCGTACCAACCATCACGATTTTGGTGGCCATGTCCCTTCACGCACTCGCAGGTCCACGCGCCGTACCGTTCTTCATCTCGGAAGCCGATTTCACAGGCTTGGACGGTGCGGTGTTCACCCTTGGTTTGACCGTCGGTGGTGCGGTGCAAATGACCTACGCATGGCATCTGTATCACACGCTAGAGGCGCAACGTCCTCATCTCTGGTTCTTGGCTACACTCATTGGCATGCTAGCCTCGTTGAATACCATCCTGGTCAGCCATTACGACATGTACGAACACATCAACCCGCACATTCTCACGGCCATGTTGGCCTTTGGGGGAGGCGTCGTTTGGGCCTTGTTGGCGAGTGTTGCTCTTGGGCATCAAGCCACAGCGAAGGGAAAGCGTCTACGCAACCTTGGATTTGGAATGGCTGCCGTTGGTTTTGTCGTCATGGTCGTCGCCTTTCAATCCGCAGCGAGCGAGGTTGACCCCACGGGAATGAACACCGTTGAATTCCTCAACCAAGCGCAACAAGGCATTCGAATTGCAGCGCCTGCCGAATACATCCTGGTTGGGGGCCTGATGTTGTGTCTGGCCTCCTTCTCCTACGAACTCTACGACGCTAAGGCAGCATCACAACAGGATTAAGAAACGGAGGCCACATCCATGTACATGAAGCGATGGACGAGCGTTCTGCTTTGTCTCAGCCTCGTTCTGGCGGGCTGTGTCACCAAGGAGACCGTTCCGGAGGTTCAGGAGGAACAGGCAGAAGCCCCCATTGCCGTGGTCTTTCCACAATGGGATGGCGTGGACCACACCAACACTTCACGATCGATGAATCAGTTTGACAACACGTCCTATCTTGCATATTTTTCCGCTCCGTGGTGTGCTCATTGCGAATCGACGCTGGACGCCTACGACCAAGTCGTTCCAGAGGACAAGTTGGTGGTGTTTTCACGAGAATCCCGTGAAGAATACGCCAACATGAGCGAGTGGCACAACACCACCGAACAAAACCTCAACCGCACCTTCAATCGTCCGTTCATCCTTCATCCAGATCTGGCCATGGAGGTTGAAGCCAAATCCATTCCACACGCTGTCTTCGTTAATCATCAAGGCTACGTCTACCACGTTGAGATTGGAAAAGAAACCAATCAAACCTACATCGCCGACCTTTGGAACAGCGTTTCCACCGCTACATTTTCTCCAGAAACGGGTTGGAACACCACGGCCACCGTGTAGCTCTAATCCTCCCGCAGAGCGAGGATTTCCGAAGGTACGGTGTAGGTGTAGCGCGCTTCTGGCCCTTCCAATCGGAGAAAGGTCAAGGCGTCGTCAAAGAACACGGTCGTGAAGGACGACTCGATGGAATGAAGCGGCATGTTGGCCAAGAGGCGCCCTTGACGGTCAAGACTGATACCTGTGGGAACGGCTGGAGGTTTGGAGCGAAAGGTCAGCATGGATGAATCCGTTGACACGAGGCCAAGGCCACGGAACATCTCGCCGAAGCGAGCTGAAATCATCTCCCAATCTTGCTCGAGATTCAATCCCACGACCGACGGTCAAAACGCTGCCGTTTAGCCCTTTGCACCCGGCGATATCCGGCCGTCCTCACGTCGTGAATTGAGCAGCGAGGTCCAAGACCTTCTCGTCGAGGGTCGAGAGGGCGACATCGGCACGGGCCGTACCGTGCGTTGCAATGCCGTTCTGCTTTAGATAGACGCAAACTTCGAGTTTGCGATGACTCAACTGGTGGCGAACGGTGCCGCACATCCGCCATCCATCGCCATTCTCAGAAAGACCGTCCTTGTATTCGGGCCCCCAAAGCCCAGCAAACAGACCCGACATGGGGCGTTGATGGAGAACAGGGTGGCCGTCGCGAGCGACCTCCACAAGCGCTGTCAAGGTGAGAGACGATACCCGTTGTTTCTTAGGCGCTGGATACATTCCCGGGTCTTTTTTTCCAGCGCAGGATGTTCGAATCGGGCAGACTTCGCATGTCCATCGTCTTGGCGTGCACACCGTTGCGCCGAGTTCCATCAGGGCTTGATTCCAATCCCCTGCTCGCCCGCCATGGAGGGATGCGTCGGCCCACGCCTGAACTTGCTTTGGTGTCGGGTTGGGCTGCGTAGTTTGTCGTGCCATGACTCTTCGGATGTTGCCGTCAACACAGGCCACGGGCTGGCCAAACGCAATGCTGGCCACCGCTGCGGCAGTGTAGGGCCCAATACCGGGCAGGGACAGAAGTTCGTCGTAGGTCGAAGGTAATCGTCCATCAAACCCGCCCTCGGTCTCTGGAAGCATCACGCGTTGGCTCAGGGCGTGAAGTCGGCGGGCACGGCTGTAGTAGCCCGCACCTTCCCAAGCCTTGAGCACCGCATCGACGGGAGCCTCAGCCATCGAAGCCACCGTCGGGAAGGCCTCGACCATGCGATGCCAATAGACGAGGCCTCGACTGACCTGGGTTTGCTGCAGCAATGTTTCGCTGAGAAGGATGGCCCAAGGGTCGTTGGTTCTGCGCCAAGGCAAGTCCCGTTGATGTTCATCGTACCACGCCAACAATGCCTGCTGGTCGTTCGTTGATAACACGCCTCAACCTCAGGCTTCAGCGGGTTCAGCGGCGGATTCGGCCGAGGCTTTGGCCGCTTCGATCTTTGCATCGTTGGCCTTGATTTGCTCCCACACGAGTTCGGCGACGTCCTTGACTTCCATCTCCGAGCCGATGGCGCTCAACCCGTCGGTGACCATGGTCGAACAGAAGGGACAGCCCACGGCCACGGTTTCGGCACCGGTCGCTGCCAATTCCTTGGAACGAATGATGTTGACACGGTCGTGGCCTTCGTCAACGTGCTCTTCCATCCACATTTGTGCACCACCTGCGCCGCAACAGAAGGAATCACGTCCGTGGCGCTCGGCTTCAACATCCACACCACCGATGGCGTCGCGTGGAGCGTCGAGTTCGCCACCGATTCGCCCGAGATAGCAGGGGTCGTGGTAGGTGACCGTTCCGTCGTGCTTGGGCTCTGGAAGTTTGCCCTCGACCTGAAGATGGTTGATGAGTTGCGAATGATGCATGACCTCGATGTCTTCTCCGCCGTAGTCCTTGTACTCCTTTCCAAGCGTGTGGAAGCAATGCGGGCAGGAGGCGACGATCTTCTTGACGCCGATTTCCTCAAAGGTGGAAAGGTTGGTTTCGGCAAGCATCTGGAACAAGTATTCGTTCCCCGCTCGGCGTGCGGCATCACCGCTGCAACCCTCCTGCATACCGAGGATACCGACGTCAAGACCGGCTTCTTTCATGATGCTGATGGTGTCCCTTGCGACCTTCTTGTTGCGCTCGTCAAACGAGGCAGCGCAGCCAGCGAAGTAAATGTATTCAGCGGGCTCTGCCACCTTCACGTCAAGCCCTTCTGCCCAATCGCCACGCTCGTGGGAGGGCAGGCCGTAGGGGTTGGAATCCGATTCAAGATTCTCAATGGTGGCCATGAGCGGCATGACCGTGTCTTCGACGCTCTCGTCGAACTCCATGCGTTCCATCATCAGGTGGCGGCGAGCGTCGGTAAGTTTGGGGACGTGGTCAATGTAAATCGGGCATGCCTCAACGCAGGCGTGGCAGGTGGTGCACGCCCAAATGGCGTCTTCACCAAAGCGGGCAATGATGTCTTCTTCAGGCGTTTCACCGGCGAAGATGCTGGTGGCGTGGTCGTTGGCGTAATGGCGGACGTCGTGGATGATCTGCATCGGGTTGAGGGCTTTGCCGCTGGCGTAAGCCGGGCAGACATCTTGACAGCGAGCGCACGACGTGCAGGCCCATCCGTCAATAAGGTCTCGCCAGGTAAAATCCGTGTAGTTGACGGCACCAAAGGATTCGATGTCCAACTCATCGAGCAAGACTGCTTTTCCGTTCTCGCCTCGAGCCAATGGCTCCATGGTCGCCATGGGTCGAAGGTCGTGGAAGAACACATTGGGGAAGGCCATGACCAGGTGCATGTGCTTGGACAGCGGAATGAGGAACAGGAACACACAGATGGCCAGCATGTGGGCCCAGTAGGCAGCGACGATGACGCTTGTGGACGGGACGAGGGTTGACGCCACCCACGCACCGATGGGCTCCCAAGTCGAGGAAACGGTTGACTCACCAGCCTCAACAACGAACGACGTGGTGGTGATGGTCATGATGAGAAGGAGAATGACGTTGCCTTCAAGTTGCGATTTCCCCTTGAGTTTCTCTGGTGTAAACACCACACGGCGAACAAGGGCCAGTACACAACCGACGAAGGCGATGGTGTAGCCCACTTCCACCATCAAATTCCAAGGTCCCCGAACGAGTTCGGGCAGGACCTTTTGTGAGAATTGGTTCCCGCTTGCGAGGTCAAACATGTCGGTTGAGAGCATCAAGAAACCCCAGAACATGAGGACGTGGATGCCACCGGCCACCCGGTCCTTGAGCACCTTTTTCTGTCCTAGCCATCCGCTGAGCACTTCGGAAATTCGTGCGCCCCAGTTGTCAAAACGGTTCTCAGGTTTTCCTTTGAGGACGAGGCGAGATGCCTTGACCACCTGATAGCCAAAGAACCCACCCGAGACGGCAAACATGAGCAGCAAAATGACCCAACCTGGAAGCGGGCCGTAATCCATAAACAAGGGATGTTCCATGTTCCTCACCGGTGTCGCCCGCAGGCGCTTATCCTTCCCAGTTCAAGACGCACTTTCAATGCACCGTCAAAAGAACAACGAAATCGTTCACTGCGCAACAAGGAATATGAAGCCGGAGCCCGTGTTCTGCTCATGGATGAAGCCTTGTCGCGAGTGTCGGCGAGTGCGCCGGGTAAATGCATCCTCTTCGGCGAGCATGCCGTCGTCTACGGCCAACCTGCTGTGGCCGTTGCCATCGAGCAACGTCTCTCGGTATCGCTGACGCCTGCGCCGTCATGGAGCGTGGATGGGGGGCCTTTGAACGAGCGAAAGCACCCGCACATCACGATGCTCAAAGAGGCCTTGATGAGTGATGACGGTGCCATGGCGATTCACATCACCGGCGACATCCCCAATGCCTCAGGTTTGGGTTCAAGTGCAGCGTTGAGCGCTGCGGCTGGCGCTGCAATGCATCGGTGTTCCGGCACCGACAAGCCCCTGGACAAGGACCGCTTGAGCGCACTGGCACACCTTGCCGAGGCGAGCGCACAAAACGGAAGAGCTTCGCCGATGGACGCCTCCACCAGCGTCGAGGGAGGCGTCGTCGTGCTCTCTGATGTGCGAGAAACCTTCGGTGATTGGCTCTACACGCGCCGCCTCACCACGCCGGAGGGAGAGCGGACATGGGAGGTTCACAGTTTATCGGTGCCCAGCGACGATGTGTACCTCGTCCTTGGGAACACCGGTGTCCACGCTCCTACATCCCGCCAAGTGGCGATGGTGGCCAAAGCCTTGGCTGCCGATCCACATCGCATGCTGGAAATCGAAGCCATCGGAACGGTTGCTCGTCGTGGGATTGATGCCTTGACTCGAGGGGACTACGAGGCTGTTGGCCATGCAATGAGCGAGAACCACCTGCTTTTGCGAAATTTAGGTGTCTCGTCAAGCGAACTGGAAACCCTCATTCAAGCCGCTGCTCCTTCTTCACTTGGCGTGAAGTTAACCGGAGCAGGCGGTGGAGGATGCATGGTGGCGCTTACACGCCAACCAACCGAAACGAGTCAGGCCATCGAGTTGGCCGGTGGACGCACGCTCGTTTCGAAAATAGGTTGCAAAGGCGTGGCCGTTGATGAAGATTGACCGACCCGCGAGCATGGCCGGTGCCGAAATTCCTTTTATATACTAAAGACCATTGGGCCTTTATATGACCACCGATGAAGAACGCCTAACTGTTGTGAACGTTGTCGCCAGCACCCGTGTTGCCGAAGAACTTGACCTCCCCGACATTGCCATCCAACTCAACTGTGAGTACGAGCCCGAGCAATTCCCCGGTGTCGTTTACCGTGTCACCGAACCAAAACTTGCCATTCTTATGTTCCGCTCCGGCCGTGCCGTCTGCACTGGTGGTAAGGACGAGGATAACATCCACACCGGTATTGACCGCATGATCAAGGATTTGCGTGCTGCTGGTATCGAAACATGGGACCTCAAGGACGTCACCATCGAAGTCCAGAACATGGTCGCCACCTACGCCCTTCACTACCCAGAAGACTACGACGGTGTTGACAAGTTCACCGGCGAGCCACAAGCAGGCGTTCCGCGCAAACTCAACCTCAACCACCTGACCTTCCACTTGCCCTTTGACAAGGTGGAGTACGAGCCAGAACAGTTCCCCGGTCTGATCTACCGACTTGACGACCCCAAGGTGGTCTGTCTCATCTTCGGTTCCGGAAAGATGGTCATCACCGGCGCCCGTCACAAAGACGAGATTCTCGAAGCGGTTGAAATCATCAAGGACGAACTGGCTGACCTGCTTTGAGCACACCCTCAGCCAACGGGCTAGAGGAGAAGTCTTGATGTCCTCCCGTGCCCGTGGCCATACCATGGGAGAGGTACGCTTGGGCCGCACCGTCCCGTTGGCCTTGGTGCTGCTGCTCCTTCTGAACATGGTGCCCCTCTCACACCACGAGCACCTCCCCGACGCCTCTGTTCAACATGCCATCGCCGGCGACCCGGGTGTTTCTGATGTCCCGACATGGCGCATCGGCGACCGTTGGATCTACGCTGGAACCTTCGACCCCACCGTCCTTGTGACGGACACGGGCGTTGACGCCACGGTCGGTGAAATTCAGGGCGATACCACCTCAGAAGTCACCGGCATCACCACTCAGAACGTGGACAACATGTCGGTCCTGGCCTACACGCTGCGAACCTCAGCGAATTTCGACAAATCCGGGGTCTCCCTCGAAGGCTACACCGGCAATGTCTACATTCAGTTCACCCAAACCGAGTACCTGCGGGTGAGCGACCTTTCACCCATTCGAAGTGAACTGGACCTGTACATACGCTTCGTTCCCAGCGGCATCTCCTTCCTTGAGCAAATTCTCGGCGACATCACCATCACCACCACCTATTCTCCTGTCAACGAGAATTACGACTTCCCGCTCCGCATGGACGAACGTTGGACCACCACAACCACCTCCTCTTCGCAGTGGTCGGGTCAAAGCGATTACATCACGCCCTTCCCTCCACCCGAGACGGATACAAACACCACCACATGGGTGGTCACCAACGTCGGCAAACCGACGAATAACGTCGGTCAAACCATCGATTATGGCGGCTGCAACGAATCGTACGAGATGACCTCGTTCAACAGCGATGGCGTATCAGAAGGCTACCGCTGGTATTGCCCTGAGGTGCGAAACTATGCCTGGCTTCACACGGCTGACGACATCGGGTTGGTCATTGATTTCAAGCTCAAGCGGTACGACCCTGTTGGCTCGACCGGGGTGGAACCATACACCAATCCCGGCACGCGTTCGGACTGCCTCGACGTGGTCCCTGAACGGTCCATCACCGCATTGAACACGCCAATGCAGGTGTGGGTGAACGCCTCCGCTTCGTGTTTCTCCAACACGGCCGGTTTGCAACTCGAATTGCATCACGAGGTTGAGGGTTTCGTTACAACCCTGACCACGGCGACAAACGGAAGTGCTTGGTCCATGGTCGACATTGGTGACGCCTTCGACTCGTCAGCGACACAACTCGATTACGCCAGTCACGGACTTGTGGCCAAGGCAGGAAACAAGGTCGGTGCAGCAACGGTCACGCTTGATGAGTACCTCGTTGGCTTGGATGTCTTCGCTGACGAAGGGGCGGCCGTCATCCTGCGAGAACGGTGCATTGGGGATGTTTGTACGCTGACTCAACTCAACGCCCTCTCCGGCTTCAATGTGCTCCCCGGCGACAAACTTTCCATTGAAGTCGCCTTTACCAATCGAGGCATCACGACCTCCACCGTCACGGATGCACGATTGACGACGCCTGACGGTGTGACCCTGACCGAGGAATTGCCTGCGTTACAAACATATCAGGCCCACAAAATGTTGCAAGAATGGGTCGTTCCTGACGACGCCGGTATCGGTTCGCTCCAAATCCAATGGGAAGCCGATACCGCCCGCTTGAACACCGCCGATGCCAACTTCCAGAACAACATCGGAACCATTGAACTCTTTGTTGGACGATTGCCCACGCCCGTGGCGCCAGAACCCATCGGCATGACCCAAGAAACCATTTTCATCAACGCCAGTGAAAGTTATGACGAAGACGGCGGGAATGTTTCCTGTGAATTTTACGTGCCCTTTGATGACGGCACCAGAACATGGGACTACGAACGCATCGTTTCACCGTCCTGCGTCTTGAATTACACGTGGATCGATGACGGCGTCTACCCTGTTGAAATCACCGTTGAGGACGAAGAGCGTGATGAGTCGGTCATGATTCTGAACGTGACCGTGCAAAACAGAGACCCGAAGATTGAGGTGCGAAGCCAACGAACAGAGGCGAAGGTGGAATATCCGATCACCCTTTACGCCTACGCCAACGATTCCGATTCCGAAAAGGTATGGCCGGGTGTGGTCGACATTTACTGGCCGGGTGCCAACTGCAAGGAAGGCTACTACACCCGAACCTGCACCACCACGTCAAACGTAGAGGGTTGGAAAACCTTCACAGCTGTGGGAACCGACGATGACGGAGCCGTTTCCACCGCAACTTTTGACGTCAAATTCACGAACATTCGGCCGCACAGCATCAACGTTCAGATGGTGAGCGCCGAAGGACCCATCATCATGGATGCCCAAGACACATGGCATGTCGAGGAAGATCAGATCGTCACCGTCAAAGGCCAAGCCCAAGATTCGGTGGACGACATTGAAGACTTGACCCACACGTGGTGGCCTGACGATGCCCAACCCTCGCTCGTGCGCGTGTTTGACGGGCGAACATCTGAGTTCGAAATGGTCTGGCTCGAAGCAGGCCTGCACAAAATGCGGCTTGAAGTGACGGACTCCGAAGGAGCTTCGAGCGGTATTGAGGAGCGATGGGTCAGCGTGCAAAACGTTGCACCAATCATCGAACCCATCCCCCCTGTTCTCCCCGTTGCAGAAGGCCAAAGCATCAGTGTTTCAGGGCAATCCACCGACACCGCCTCGGATGTGAGCACGCTGGTGCGCTGCTGGGACATTGACCCGAGCATGGACTCCGATGATTTTGGAAGCGCAGACGATGATTGCGATGTCATTGGCGACAACTTGACCGTGTCATGGAACCGAAGCGGCACCCACAAGCTGGTCTACCACGTGACGGATGACGACGGTGCTCATTCGAGCGAAGTGCTTGAAGTGTTGGTGCTCAACACCCCGCCCATCGTTCGCACCGCTCCGTTTTCATGCATGGCCTATCAGCCGTGTTTGTTGGATGCAAGCAGCACCCTCGACGCACTTAACGACCTCAACGATTTGACCATCGCATGGGACGTTGACGTGAACGACGACAGCAACGAAGACGGCATACTGGACAACGATGCTGACCTCATCGGTAAATCGGTCACCTACACCTTCAGACAAGACGGTTTGCAATCCGTCAAGGTGATGGCTTGGGACGAAGACCCCGAGCGGCCGGGAACGAAAGTGATCACCTTTGCCGTTCTTCCCGCAGACCGAACACCGCTGGAAAATCTCGGAGCATCCTTGGCGGGTGAAGAAGCCAACCCTGTGATTCAACTCAGCCTCCTCGTCTTCGTGTTGCTCCTCGTGGTGCTGTTTTCGAGGCGCCGACGTCGGGTGGAAACACCAAGCAATGTGTGGGATGAAGTCTCTGATGCGTTGGCTGGCGACCTGTTCACGGACCGGGAAGAACGATTGCGGCAAAAACGTCCGGAAGGCCCCCCGCCGGATTATCTCTTCCAGCAAGCCCTGCAAAACGCCCCCGGCGCTGCTCAATCATCCCCAAGCGCTCCACCGCTCCCACCCACAGGATTACCAGAGGGATGGACCATGGAACAATGGGAGCATTACGGACAACAGTGGCTTGACTCTCAAACCTGATGCTCCGCAAGGAGGACATTCTCTTTTGTATCAGAAGGCCCACCTGTAACCATGTTGGGACGAGCCTTGCAAGCCGGTTTTCTCGTCGCGCTCTTCGTATTGTCCACGGGACTCGGCGTGGTTGAGTCCACCGTCCTTCAGCAGCAAGACGCCGTAGAGCATCGTTCGCAAAGCGCCAGCGGCGCCGTTGATGTGCCAACCTATCGGGTCGGCGACAAGTGGGTGTACGAGACCAAATTCGATGTCGCTCAACTTCTTGCCCAAGCCAATGTCTCAGCATCGCTCAACACGCTTACGGGCGACACGGTCAACGAAGTCACCGACATTTTCTATGAAACCGACGACAACGGTGATACGATTCTTGCTTATGAAATTGAGATCAGCGGGAGTTTCACCTCGGGCAACAGCGGGGCCACCTTGGAAGGCGTCACCGGACGTCTCAACATCGATTACGACGGGATTGACATTCTTCGAGCCCGAGACCTCGCTACGGTAACCAGTGATTTCACGTTGGATGTCCGATTCCGTCCGTTCAATCTCGGATTCCTCGAGCAGACGCTTGGTATCGTCACCTTCGACAACACCTATTCACCGGCCAAGGAACGCCATGATTTCCCACTTCGCAACGGCGACCAGTGGTACATGGAATTCGAAGCCACCACGGAGGTGAGCGGCACATCCGACTACTTCGACCCGTCAGAGTTTGACGCCCAAGAAGACGAGAACAATTCGTGGCAAGTCGTGAAAAACGAAGCCCCGAGCGAAGATGGCGATGCACCCCAATACACGGGCTGCGATGATTCATACAAAATCTCAGAATGGAACGCTACGGGCGTGAACCTCGGGTTCAACTGGTATTGTCCTGCTGTCCGAGGAAGCGTTTGGAATCGTATCGTGAATCCCGCAGGATTCAGCATTGATTGGCTGCTCAAAACCTACGACCCTGCTGACTCAAACAGCGTGATTTCATCTTCCTCGCCCGGTGGCAGGAACACACAAATCCACGTGAGCACCGCCACCACGGCCACCTTACCCGACGCCGTCGAACAACTTTCCATTGAATACAGCGTGGCAGGTTCGCCGAGCATCCCCATCAAGAACACCAACCTCCAACTCCGATACGAAATCGCCGACACCATCATCAATCCAACAACGGATAACAACGGCCAAGCCCAAGTTTCGCTCAACGTCTCGGACGAAGTAGACGATACACCGGCAAGCGATGACTACACCAGCAACGGTGTGGTGGTGTACGACCCCGTTGGCGATGTCGTTGGTGCCACCACCATCGTGCAAGATTTGAGCGTGGTTGGTATTGATTTGGTGGCACAAGCGAGTTCCGTCATCGTGGAGCGAACACGCAACGGCGACACGTCAACGCTGGGCGCCTCCATTGGATACAACGCACTTCCCGGTGACGTCCTGAGTTTCTCACTACCCGCACAAAACCGTGGCGTCCTGTCAGCTCCATCCACCTTCATGGAGATTGAAACGCCCGATGGTACGGTTTCGAGGAGCCCTCTGCCATCCATCGCACCCTATGCAGAGGAACGCATCCTGGTCGACTGGTCGGTGCCGGCCGACATGCAAATTGGAACAGCACAACTCACCTTCACGGTCGATCCCGACCAAAACGTGACGGCCGATGCCAACCGCAGCAACAACGATGCGTCCATCTCGGTCTTCATCGGTCGTGCCCCCAACGCATCGCTCGTTGTTGACGAAGGCAAATACACGTTCGAAAACGTCACGCTGAACGCCACTCAGAGTTTTGATATTGACGGAGGAGATGTTGACTGTCGGTTTGAGATCGAGTCGCGAGCAGGCCTCATCGATGTCATCGAGGCACCTGACTGCTGGACGCAGTGGAACTGGTCAAACAGCGGGTCATGGAGCGTGAAGGTTCTCGTCGTCGATGAAGAATTGGATACGGACGAGATGGTGGTCGACGTGGTGGTGTTGAATCGAGCGCCGACGTTCAATTTGACGCATCCTGCCTCGGTTGAAGTGGAATCCTCCATCACCCTCGAGGCCGTGGACATTGAGGACATTGACACCTCCTCGCCCACTGGCCAACAAGTCTCAATCTCTTGGCCCGGTCTTGAATGTGATGAGGGCCTCACGCAGCCAAGGTGCACGTTCACGCCGATGTTTGAAGGACCGATGAACATCACCGCCGTCGCTACAGACGACGATGGAGCCACCACCACCTTGACCAGTGAAGTGATGGTGCTGAACGTCGCACCGACGCTTTCGGCCCCGTCCTTGTTTAAGGGCGGGGAAGAGGTCATGCCGGACGAAAACGGAACCTGGCACTTGAACGAGGACGAAGTAGCGCTTCTGCGGGCCACCGCAAGCGATACCGCCAACGACGAAGGCACGGTCATCATCGAATGGCACCCTTCGTTGGAAGATGAAAACTGGACCATTTCCAGCATCGGTATTGCCTCATCCGAAGCTGTATCGTGGAACACATCAGGGATGCACACCGTTCAGGTTCGAGCCATCGACGCTGATGGTGCTTCGTCAGAGGTTCAACAAGCGATGGTGATGATTCACAACGTTCCACCAACCGTCACTGGACTTCCCGGAAACACACCGGTGTTTGAAAACGACGTGTTGAACTTGACCGTTGTGGCCTCGGACACCGCCTCGGACCTTGCCTCGCTCGAGGTGTGTTGGGACCTTGACGCCGCTCTTGACAGCAACGGCGACGGTGTTAACGACAACGACTGCGAACTCAGCGGGCTCAGCGTTGCCCCCTCATGGGACACTCGAGGCGTGCGAATGATCACGGTCACCGTAACCGACGACGACGGTGCTATCGCCCAACAGAGCATGAACGTGAGCGTGTTGAACCTCCCGCCCACTGCAGTCATCTCCGAAATCTCAGTACTTGACGGTTTGACCGAAGGCGACAACCTTACCCTTTCGGGTACGAATTCAGTGGAGACCGCTGGGGACAAAGAGAACCTTGTCTATGCGTGGGACAGTTCTCACCTGGACACCGACCTTGACGGACAAAAGACTGGCGATATCGATTTCACAGGTCCGACTTGGACGGTGGAGGATCTTCCGGCCGGAACGTGGACCTTTACCCTCACCGTGACGGACGACGATGGTGAATCCACGCAAGCGGAGATCATCGTTCTGGTGGCCGAGGCCCCTGCAGAAGGAATCCTCGAAAGCATCACCAGCACGGTTGGCACCACGACGGCGGTCATCATCGGTCTCCTCGGCATCATCATCATCGGCCTGGTCATCTTCCTCCTCTTCACCCGGCAAGGAGCCACGTCAGCCGAAGACTACAGCATGTTTGACCAGAGTCAATACGCAACCGCCAAGACGATGGCACCGCTCCCTGCAGCGCAACCAGCGGCACCTGCGCAAGCCGTCCAAGCTGACCCTTCAGCAACGGTTGCTGTTGCTCCGATGGAAACGGCACAGGCGGTCAACACGGGGCCCCCGATTCCAGCAACTGGGCTTCCAGAGGGATGGACGATGGAGCAGTGGAATTACTACGGCGAGCAATGGTTGGCTGCCAATCCACCTGCTCCAGCGCCTGTACAACCCATAGTTTCACAAACTCCACCAACACCTGCCTCAGCAGAGTTGCAATCGTTGCTTGACGATTTGGACTTCTGAGGAAGCAGCATGGGAAGTTTGTGGAATTTTTTCGGCCTGCCCGACCCGGAAGGTGGAACACCCGACCCCCGCCCCCAACCAAGCCCCTCCGAACAGCGACCCGTATCGTTGTCACCATCGCCTGAACCTGAGCTTCAACCGGAACCTGCGACGCAATCAACCGTTCCTCCAGCCCGTCTCCAACCAGACGTGAGTGGACTACGGACACCTCCATTGGGCTGGAACGGCCCACTGACCCCCGACGGCGAGGCCTTTCACGACCTCGGTGTTCCGGTTGAACGGCGAGCACCTCATCCCAACAAAGCCCTGCGTTATATCGCACCGGACGTCATGAAGCGCATTCCCACGAGGGACATGTTGGAACGCGTCATGCAAGGCGATACCGCCATCGTTGACCTACGTTCGCTCGTTCACATGGAAAGCCACCAAATGGCTTGTCGGCGGGACATCAAGCACATGGCTGACCAAGCGAGGGTCAGTGTGTTTTCCTTGGATGCAGAGGACAAATTGTTGATGATCCCCGGACAAAACGTTGTTGTTGACATGCACAAACACGAACTGGGATTAACCCCCCTTCTTTGACCTACAACGTCGAAGCCAGCGTTTCCAAAAACGCCATCGCTTCGCCAGCAATGCCGAGCACGGTGCACTCAGCTCCCTCGACCAGTCGAGCGTGTTGCCCCATGGCACCGTGAAGGTCGTAGCCACCCGCCTTTCCTTCCCACGAATTGGACTTCAGTAGGGCATCGAGTTGTTCAGGGGTTAAGTCGGGAATGGACACCACCGCGGATTCGCACCAGTAATGCCACGCTCCGTTCCAACGCACCCCAGTGGCGGACCACACCTGATGAAGTCGGCCGCTGAGCCGGTGCAGCATGACAGCAGCGTGAGCGGTGTCTCGTGGTTTGCCCATGCTCAGAGAATGATCGTCAGGGTCGCTGAGCATGGTATCAGAAACAATGACCACATCGTGCGTCGTTTCGGGTAAGGCTTGCGCCTTACGCTGACAAATGGTCAACACTTGATGTTCGACCGTTCCGGACGGTGGGGTCTCATCCACATCGTCCAAGCCCTTGTGGTGAAGGGAGGAAAAGAGTGGAGCCAAGAGGGCTTGGCGGCGCTCTGAATTCGATGCCAGCCACACGTCCATGTTGCGAACGAGTACACGCGGGCCTTGGAGATTGCCCATCAAATGCGTGGGTGATATTGAAGAATCGGAGGGTCCACCGAGGCACGAGTGAGCACCATGTCAGAGATGGACCGAATCCCCACACATATCGAAGGCCTCGACGAAAAGATGCAGGGAGGCATCCCACAAGGCCACATCTGCATTGTCGCTGGCGCCTCGGGTGCCATGAAGTCGAGTTTGACATTTTCAATGCTCTACAACGCCGTCCTCTACGGCGAGACGAGCGGGATTTACGTCACTCTCGAGCAAGGAAAGGATTCGCTTCGCTCGCACATGGCGAACATGGGTATGAACGTCGACGACCCACGCGTCCGAAATCGCATCGCCATCATTGACCTTGCAGACCTTCGTGTTCAACTCGATGAACAAGGGATGAGCAACCGAGTGGACTGGATGGGACAACTCATCAAGCAGTTGACCTCCTATCGCCAATCCATCGGGTTTGAACTGCTTGTGTTTGACTCATTGGGTGCGTTTTTCACGCTAACCAAAATGGAAAACCCACGTGACGAAATTTTCCGACTCTTTGAGGCCGTTCGCCGCCTTGAACTCACTTCGTTCTTCATCTGTGAAATGACGGGCGAAGACCACAAGCAATTCGGAGAATACGGTGTTGAAGACTACCTCTCTGACGGCGTGATGCATCTGGTTATGGAACGCTCAGGAGACGATGTCCACCGCAAACTCGGCATTGTCAAAATGCGACATACGAACCACGTGCTTGGCTACAAGCCCTTCAATTGGAAAGAGGGTGAGCAACGCTTCACCATCCTTTGAGTTCACTCAACCGTGACCGATTTGGCGAGGTTTCGTGGACGGTCCACATCCCGACCGAGCTTGACGGCGGTCTCGTACGCCATCAACTGCAGCGGCAAGACCGTGAGAAGGGGGGTCAACCAAGGGTGGATGGCAGGAACGGCGATGGACACATCGCCCTCGGATGCGATGGCGTCGCCTTTTTCGTGAATCAGGATGATCTTTGCACCTCTTGCTTTGCATTCATGGAGGGCCGACATCGTCTTTTCCTTCAGGTGGTCGTTGGGTGCCACGACCACGACGGGGCTGCCCTCTTCGAGCAAGGCAATGGGGCCGTGTTTCATCTCTCCTGCAGGGTAAGCCAAGCAGGGAATGTAAGCCAACTCCATGAGTTTCAGTGCACCTTCCTTCGCAACGGGTGCTGAGAGGCCACGCCCCAAGAACAGAACAGACTTCGCTGAACTGAGGAGTTCCACCGCCTCATTGACGGGGCCCGTGTCTTCAAAGTAGGTCTCCATCAAGTGAGGTGCTTGCTGCAGGTGTTGAATCAACTCCCGCCCATCGTCTTTCGAGAGGTGCCGTGTACGTCCAAGTTGTGTTGCAAAAATGGTCAAAGCCGCGACCATGTTGGTGAAGGCCTTGGTTGATGCAACGGATTGTTCGGGGCCTGAATGGATGTAGACGCCCTGGCCGCAGAGTCGAGCGATGGTTGAGCCAACCACGTTCACCACACCAAAGACCTGCCCACCCTTGAGTTTGATTTCCTTCACCGCCGAGATGGTATCTGCGGTTTCACCCGATTGCGAAACGGCGAGATACAAGGCCTTGGGATTGATCACGGGGTCGTTGTTTCGAAATTCACTCGAGATGTGGGTGACCGCTGGAATTCGTCCCATTTTCTCAATGAGCATCTGCCCGATTTCTGCGGCGAACGCTGCGGTGCCACATCCAAGCAGGCGCACGTGCGGCGCTTGGACAAGGGTGTTGTGGTCAAGGCCCATACCTCCAAGACGTCCGGTTCCCATCTCTCTGTCAACACGGCCTCCAATGCATTGGCGCAAAGCATCGGGTTGCTCGTAGATTTCCTTATACATGTAGTGGGGTGCATCGCCAAGTTCTGCCTCGCCCCATGCATCTTCCAAGACCGTGATGTTGGGCTCAACTCTCCCTCCTTTTGTGGTTGTGATGCTGAAGGAACCCCTCTCGATGACAGCGACATCACCGTCTTCCAAATAGACCACCCGTTGGGTGTGCGAGGTCAACGGATGCGGGTCGCTTGAAACGAAGGTCTCGCCCTCTCCTTGCCCGATGATGAGCGGAGAGCCGTTGCGAGCACAAATGAGGATGTCGTGTTCCTTGAACAGAATGCAAAGACCCCATGTTCCACGGACAACCTTGAGGGTTTTTTGAACGGACTGCAAAGGTGTCGCGCCCTTCTGGAGTTCCAACGCCATCATCTGAACGAGCACTTCTGAATCGGTCTCGCTGACGCAGTCAATTCCTCGAGCAGCGAGGCCTCGCCGAAGGTGCTGATAATTCTCAATGATGCCGTTGTGGACGAGGTGAATGGCCCCGTCATGAGATGCGTGGGGGTGCGTGTTGACCTGCGTGACTCCGCCGTGAGTGGCCCAACGGGTGTGGGCAATGCCTCGGGTGCCTTCCACCGTCCGGGGAAGAACCGACTTCAAATCAGCAACCTTTCCCACAGTTTTGTGCGTGTGAATGACCGACCCGTCATCAACGGCGACACCCGTGGAGTCGTATCCCCTGTATTCCAATCGCCGCAAACCCTCGACCAAAATGGGGAGGGCTTGTTGGTGTCCGATGTAGCCAAAAATACCGCACATGGAATCACTTCACAGGTCGAAAGTCTGGTCGCAAACAGGGCACTTCACGCGCTTGAGCATCAAGTCTTTTACCCCAAATTTGGCCTGGCATGACGGACAGTTGACTTCACGTTTCAGGTCGGGCAACGGCAGAGCGGGAGCAGGAAGCGGTAGGGTTCCGTCAAGCGGGGGAAGCACGGCAGGCACAGGGAGTTCTGGAGTTGGTAGCGGCGGCAGCCCTTGTTGCAAAATTTCCGCCATCTCTCGCTGTTGCTTCCGCTTCATTCGGCGCTCAAGACGAGCGTTGCCTTCCCCTTCCTCTAACTTCCGCTCGAGTTCTGCTGCAAGACTCTCATCTTCATCGTCCATCACGGCCGTGAGCTGTGATTCTTCAACGGTGAGTTCCTCGTCCTCATCGATGGAGACCAACGGGCCTGCATCGTGCTCGGGAGTGATCATCAATTCAACGGTGTCAGCGTCCTCGCCCAATTCCTCGAGGAGTTCCTCAACTTCGTTTCGTGAACGACGGACCATGACGACAACGACGCCGAGGAAAAGCACCAGAATGCCCAGGCTGACGCCGAGAATACGGTATTTCACTTCGTCCGAGCCGCCAGGAAGATAGTCGAGCAAGGTCTCGAGAAGGCTTGGTGAATCAACGGGAGCGTTTGAGCCTTTGAGCGAGGCTACCTTGCTCAAACTGAGGGAACCGGCCGGTGTTATGGAACAAATCACGGTGTCGTCTTCCATCACGCCGATGCCAAACAGATAGCCATCGTCGATCATGTTGGACATGCCGGCCAGCGGCAAACCGTCCTCATCAGCGATGAGGCCCATTCGATGAACGGGTCCGTAGACGTTAATTTCGTCATGATAGAGGAAGACGCCATCCTCACGTAGGGCAAAACCGAGGGTGGAAACGCCCGGTGCGAGGGTCCGTTGAACCGCATCACCGCTCCACAGTGAGTTGGTGTTGGCAACAACGACGTTTGCAACTTTTCCTTCACCTTCAATCCACGTCGCAATCAAACGGTCTTCTTCATCTTCAACGAGAACTTCAATCGCCGGTTCGTGAGCGTCATCACCCACAGAATACTGGAAACTCCACGACGAGGACGTGGGCGACCCGTGCGTATACATCAGGCCAACTCGCTCGATGCCAGTTACGTCATCCCTGTATTCCTGATACAGTAGATGGAGGTATTCTTCACCGAGCCCCACGGCCAGAGGTTGAACATCACCGGGACGTATGTCGATGTCGGACAGCACGGTGACGGGGCTGGTCCATGAATTGCCACGGTCGGGTGAAGTAGACGAGATGACAAAGAGTGAGGTGATGTCTTGCCAGGAGCCACTGGTTGAGAGGTCGCGGTGATAACCTGCAAGAACCATCGTTCCGTCATATTGGTCAAATGAGAAGCCGTAGTAGGACCCCTCTGAGAGTTTGAGTGCTGGCATGTGATAGTGCTTCGGCGTGGTTTTGCCCGCAGCGGAAATGGACGTCATCGCAATGTCCGTGAGGATGTAGCCCTCAACACTGAGCGAGCGTCGGCTCCATGCGACCTGAACGAGACCGTCATCTCGGTGATAGACGGCCAGTTCACCGCCCCAATTTTCCTCAAGGACCACACCGCCCACCATGGCAAGCGTTGAGGTGATGGTCCGTGCGTGAAGTTCACCGTCCACGGTGGTGAACAACAAGCCTCCATCATCGAGGCCGACGAAATCGACGGCAACTTCACCGGTTGGAAGCGACAACCCTACTTTCGAGCCTGCCTGCACGTCGGCAATGGTGATGTTGAAGCGAAGTTCACTGTGTTCAAGTTCAACACCTGAACCGCTGAGAACAGCACGATAAGAGACCGTTCCCGTTTGGTCGTGTACGTCGGCGAACCGAGCAAACGTGTAGCCGGAGGTGGTGGTTGAACCCGGTACCAAGGCCACCGCTTGGTCGTCAAGACGTTGCCAACCAACCTCCTCTATCCACCGCTCAAGTCCCAGGTTCAGACCGCTTGCATCGGTTTGGCCGAGGTTGTCCACGCGGAGGCGAATGTCAAAGGGCGTGTCGGGGACTGGTACATCGGGCGAGGTTCGTGCGGCTCCGGGAAGGAAACGAAGCATGGGTTCGACAGGTCGTTCATCGATGGTGAAACTGAAGGTGTATTCATTGTCGCTTCGGTCGGGGTCTTCGTATTGCTGTGAGGGATCAATTGAGAGGGTCACATCATGCGTTCCCGCTTCCGTAGCCCACCAGTAGAGGGTGACGCTGACACTCTCACCTTGCTCCAACGACGTCACTTTACCCTCGGAGGGATACGTGCTTGAATCGCTGCCAGGACCATCAAGGGTCAAGTAGACTTCATTCGCATCGAGGTCGCCAATGTTTCGCAAGCCAAACCGGACTTCGAGAACGGTTCCCGCCACGGCCGTATTGACGGGCAGTCCGCCATCGTAGACGCCCACGGTTCCCGTGAAGGCGAAGTTCGGAGCAGCAGGAAGGTTGTCCACTTCGTAAGTTCGCTTCACCACATCACTGCTCACGCCCGAGGTGTTGACCATGCGGACGCTGATGCGGTGTGAGCCGTCCCCGACCGTGGTCGAATCCCACGAGAACGACCAGTCCTGAACCCCTTCCTCTTGCTCGTTGAGGGTGTCCCCGAGCTGCCAGTCCTCGCTGTCAATCTTGTACTCAACACGGTCGTGGTCAAGTCCCTCGACCGTTCCGGAAAAGTCAACCATGCCAACCAGTGCTGTTCCAAGCGGGGGCTCGGAGATGGAGACCGACATTCGGGCAAATCTGACGATGCGAACATCGACCACCGAGGCTTCGCCGGCCTCGTTCAGTGCTCGGGCGTAGATCAGCGTGTAGGCTTCATCGGCGTCGACCCAATCATCGTCCACCGTGATGTCAAAATACCAATCTTCGACGGTTCCGTCCGCTCCAAGCCAGTTGGTCAATTCGGTGCTTTCACCGTCATCGTAGAATTGTTCGAATTTGACCTGAACCTCGATGTAATCGTTCTCACTCACATCCGTTTCGCCTTCAACCGAGAGCGTGTTGCCTGCCAGATGAAGGGTTTGGTTGACGGGAGCGGTCATGGTGACATCCTCACCTAGACCCTCACCACCTGGAGGCGGCGTGACGATGATGTCGCCGTTGTCCTCGAGTGGCGTACAGGCTCTGCCCAGAACGTAGTCCAGGGCACAGGATGCATCGACCAAACCAAAGCCCCATTTGTCGTTCCATCGGTCGGAAACATCGGGCTCGGATGCCGTTCCACGGGCTTCAGATGAATTGCGAAGAATGTTGCGAATGTCCTCAGGCGATAATGTATCATCCGCTTGAAGAAGGGTGGCAACAATGCCCGACACCAGCGGCGTGGCCATGCTGGTGCCGTCCTTGGAATCGTAGTCATTGTCCGCCAGCGGCCGCTCGGGCTGGCCGGGGAAAGAAGGACCCGTGGCCGCCGTGGCTGAGGTGATGCCGCTTCCGTATGAGGTCAAGTCCGGTTTCAGCTCATCCCATTCGTCGTCATCCCCGTCATCGAGACGCGGGCCGTAGTTGGAGTATGAAGCGACGATATCGTCGGTCCGATTGACGGAGTTTCGGTCGTTGACAGCGCCGATGGAAATGGCACCGTCCGCACTGGCTGGTGAGGGGACACGCTTGGTACCGTCGTTGCCCATGGCGACCACACAAACAATTCCAGCGTCTCGAGCGTCGTTGACCAGACGAGCCTCGCCTCCAGAGCCGTTGTCGCCTTCATCATCGGGATTGAGTGGACTGCTCAAGGAGCCAAACGACATGGAAGCAACGTCGATTCCACGACTGGATTCGTTGTTACCCCAGTCGGTGTCTTTGTTGTTGATCATCCATTGGATGCCGTTGAGCGATGCTTGGGAGTTGGTTCCTCCCGAATCCGTGAGGACCTTGATGTCGACGAGGTAGGCTCCCATGCCGCTGCCGGTGTGAATTCGTTCCGCACCGCCGGTTCCAAGGGCCGTTGCCGCAACGTGGGTGCCGTGTCCCTGGCCGTCATCGGGGTCAACGCTCCCGTCGGGGTTGGAGGCCGAAGAGGTGGCATCAAAACCTGCCACCCACTTCTGGTCGTTGTAACTGGTGGCGTCGCTGTCGGGTTCGTCGTCAACATCATCGAAGTCGTTGAGCGCTCGGTGTTCGTTGTCAACGCCGGTGTCAAGCACGGCGATAACGACGCCCTCACCGTAGTAGCCTCGCTCGTAGGTGCTGGCCGAATACACGTCGGAAGGCATGGCCCGAGAGGCTTCTGAGGCCACCCCGTTGAAGGGCACCATCACGTTCTGCATCTCAATGACCACAACACCCTGAAGACCGTAGATGTCCATGAGGGCGCTCACGGGGACCTTGTCAACCACCACGGAATCAATGGAATCCATCACTTGGAACCACGCACCGCCCTCTTCACCAACCCAACCATGGCCGTTGAGCAAGGCCTTGAGGGTGGAAACCTCGGCATTGTTGGGGGCCCAAGCATAATCCACGATGATAGCCACGGTTTTGCGGCCGTCTGGACCCATGATGGCCGTTGGTGAAACGGATTCCTGTCCGGCCAACACCCGCTGCAAACGGTCGTCCATGCCGTTCCAGTCAAGGTCGGGACCGTAGGTTAACCACCACTGATGGGGTTCGGCGGAGGGGCGGTCCCCCCGGTCGATCATTCGTGTTGGGCGTTCACAGAGGTCTTCCCCGCACATCAGAGGGGGCAAACCATCGATAAGAATCGGCTCCTCGAATTGGCTGACGGTGGCGTTTGAGCCGCTCTCAACCGATGTTGCGAGCACCCCTCCGCTCACGTCTGCGAAGAGCATCAAGAGGGCAAAGAGAAGCGCACCTCTTCGCAACGATGCTTGTTGTTGAGCGAACATGTCCACACCTCGCATGTGGCTGGAAGGCTTGCCCACCTTTGATTCTATCCTCAAATGTATCATCCCGTGGGCCGTTGGGACGCCTTCAACGAGGTGGCCATTCGAGGTGGTCCGGCGAGGTGGAACACTGCACGTGTGGACCAGACGAACGCTCGACCAGGCCAAGGGGTGCATCGCACACCGGACATTGCCCGGCATTCGCGAGATGTTCCATCCATGCAGTTCGCGTCTCGGGTTCATCGCTGGCTTGAATGAGGTTCTTGAGCGCCTCACGCAAATGTTTGGGGACTTCCAGACCTCGAGCAGTCCATGGGTCATCTACGCTCTTCAGGTCGACCATGCTCGCTTTCATTCGACGACGTTTGGCCGCATGGGCATCACCTTGACTTGGCCCCCCGTCCAAAACACCGAGTTCGACCGGTCCGCCTTTGGCGACCAAGGGGAGCAGGGCATAAGCGGCGATGAAGCCCCCGATGTGAGCCATGTGAGCGATGCCGCTTGATACACCGGACTCCATGGTCGCCAAGGCCCGGACCAATTCCAACCCAAAGTAGAGTAGAGCGATGAACACCACAGGCCACGGCCGAATCAACAACAACGGAAACGGAATTTCGTCCTTTGGCCATCCCGCAAGATAGGCGCCAAGCAAACCGAAGGCCGCCCCTGAGGCGCCAAGCGCAGGGGTGTAAGAAGAGGCGTTGAAGGCCACCCATCCAAGCGAGCCACCGAGCAACCCCACGACATAGACGGTGGCGTATCGCCTCGCACCAAGTCGCTGCTCAAGTGGAACGCCGACGAGGGCCAAAATGATGACATTGCCAAGCACGTGCATCAAATCCCCTTGGCTGTGAAGAAACCCTGCGGTCGCCAAGGTGTGCCAGAAGGAAGGTTCGCCGGTGCGAGCGGGAACGAGGACAAAATCGCTCCAAACCCAGTACTCCACCATGCCCCATCCGTAAAGCATGGACCACAAAACCTGCACCACCGAACCCAGCAGCACCGAGACGGTGATGCCCATGGCGATGGAGGTGCGGGAACGGGCGGCATAGAGAAGGGGGGTGACGATGGCCACGAACCAGAGAACGAGTACGAACCACTCCGTTGCGTCGAAGAGGGACATCGCGAAGCCCATGAAGGCCGCTCTGCCTTCCTCTCTTTTGAGTTGGTGCTTTGTCATGGCAAAACAGTAGGGTTCTTGCTTGGGCCGCTTCTCCCCAAACCATGGCCGAGGCCTTGCTCAACCTCGCTGATGTCCACGTCCGTCGTGGCATGAATGCAGTGTTGAAAGGGTGTTCTCTCTCAGTAGAGGGGCATCAAATTATGGTCTTGACCGGCGCCAACGGTGCCGGCAAGTCGACCTTACTGGAGACCGCGGCAGGCCTTCTTCCGATGGAGGAAGGTCTCGTTCAACACGGTGATGTGGTGATGGCCGATGCCGAGGGTCGTCGAAGGCCCTCGCCGTTGACGGTGGGTATGGTGCTTCAGCGAAACGGCATGCTGGGCAGCGAGATCCTCTCGGAACACCTCGCCGCTGCGATGTCCATGAGTGGACAAGCCGTGGATATCGAACCTTTTCTCAAAGCCTTTCACCTCCAACACAGAGCCAACGACCTCGTCGCTCATCTTTCGCAAGGCCAAGCTCGAAAAGTGGGCGTGCTAGCGGGTTTGCTTCCCGCCTTCGCAAGCCCAACACCTTCCCTCGTGATGTTGGACGAGCCCGATGCCGGCCTGGACGATGCATCAATCGCCACGCTGTGTGGATGGATGACGGAACTTCGAACGATGGGTCATGCCTTGTTGGTGGCCACGCACGACGAGCGAATCATAGCCCAAGCCACCCATCTCTTCGATGTGGGTCAAGGCACCATGAAGGCTGCTTCACCTCCTGTTGAGACGGAGGTTGGGGCGCGGGCCTCTACATCCGTCAAACCCCTTTCGCCAAGTGCGTTTGGCGTGAAAATTCATCTTCGGACCTTGATGGCCCTCAACACCAACGTCATGGCTGGCCTCATTACGCTCGGTGTTCTCTTAGCCCTCGGTGATTTCATGGAGAAACTGGACGCTATCCAACGCATGGGCTTCATCCTCGCCCCCACGCTGGCTGCGGGTCTGTGCGGTGAACCGCTGGTGGCCGCATTGAGAGAGGAGCGTGCTGGGGCGTGGTGGCGAGCAGTTCATGGTCGTCAACCGCACGGCGCATGGATTCCGTTCACCCTCGGTGCAGTGTTGACCTTCTTCGCAACGACCAGCCTGGGCGATGCCAGTGAAGCACACGTCCTCCTCGTTGGGGGATTGCTGTGTTTCTTCGTATGGCATACCGTCGGGTGGATGCAACGCTCAAGTCAACGGCTCGCTCGGCCGCACGCGGTCTTCGTCGGGCTGCTCACACCGGTACTGATTCTGCCGTATTCCATCCTCATCAGCGCCCTTTCGTGAACCGAGCACCAAGTTCAAGGAGGACGATTCAGCCCCCACCCCATGAGGTCCGGCGAAAGCATTCTGCTCGTCGGTTTCACCGGTATCGGTGCCACCCTTATCTTGGCGCTGCTGTGGGCGCCGAGCGTCTCCATTGACGCCTTTGAATCACCCGCTGCTCAACGCATCTTTTACTGGCATGTCCCCGCTGCATGGTCGGCTTTCATCGCCTTTGGAGCACTGTTCATCGGCTCAGCTGGGTGGCTGTTCAAACGCTCAGAACGGATGTGGCGCCTTCATGTCGCTGGCGCAGAAGCAGGGCTGGCGACCGGCCTGATGACCGTTTGGTCTGGATGTGTCTGGGGTGCTGCAGAATGGGGCACGCCTTGGGACTGGACCGATGTCCGACTGAACACCTTTGGCTTGCTGACGCTGTTGGCCATCTATGTTGTGCTCGGACGCAACAGTCAGCCCGACGGCGTGGAGACACGGGACACGTTTGCGGCGTTCGGCCTCTACGGTTTTGTCTTGGTTCCCTTGACCTACATCGCCACCCGAATTTGGACGATTCGCCATCCCGGGCCCGTGGTGGCCACGGGAGATGGAAGTTCCATCAACAGCGACATGGGGCTTGTTCTGCTCATAGGGGCGGTCTCATTTACCGTCTTCATCATCGGCCATATGATGGCCTCAATGCGACTCACCGCACTCGAACAACGGCTCGAGAGCATGCAGCAGAACCTCGACGGTGGTGCTTGACATGGAAGGCATGACCTACCTCGCCGTTGCGTATTTCGGCATGCTGGTCGCCATCGCCTTGTGGACGTGGACGGTGGTGCAGCGCAGTCGCCGACTCGAACAACGCCTCGGCGCTCTTGAACGGGCAACACCCGATGAAGCCTCGGAGCACGGTGAGAAAACCGAAGACTGACGCTTCATGAAGGCGTAGTCTTTCAAAGGCAGTGGCGCGAGACCTCCACGGGGAGGCGTATGTCGGCTGGACTGGGCGGTGAATTTTGCTTGGTGTGCGGAGCCGAGCCCCCCCTGTTTGGAGATCGCATGTGTGAGCCATGCTTACGGGCTCGTACCGTCCTTGCCAAAGTCCCCGAGAACGTTCCGTGGGTTCGCTGTGCTCGATGCGGCATCGTTGAAATCGACGGAAAATGGGAAAACACCACCGAGTCCGAAGTCTGGGATGAATTGCTCCACAGGAACTTGGTGGTGCATGAGCGAGCGGAAGACATCCAACTGGCGATGGAACCCGTCACCGTCTCCGACCGACACACGTTGCTTCACATCCAACTCGAAGGGGTCATCGACGACCTTCTGTTCCAAGAAGAACACACCATGCGGGCCCGGATGGCCAACGGTGTCTGTTTGACTTGCACTCGCAGGGCCGGCAATTATTTCGAGGCCACCGTCCAACTTCGGTCCAGTGCCCGCCGATTGACCGAGGAGGAATTCAAACGCTTGCGAGCCACGCTCGAAGACGTTCTGGAGAAGTTGTCCGACGACCCCATGTTCTTCATCACCAACGAAGGCCCGGTGACCGGAGGCTACGACGTGGTGCTCGGCAGCAAAGGGCTTGCACGGGCTTGGGGCCGGCATCTGGTCAGTGAATACGGTGGCATGGTGATTGAAACCAATTCCACCGTCGGCCGAAAAGACGGCGTTGATGTGACCCGGCTCACCCTTCTCTATCGCAAACCAGGGTACGAAATCGGCGATGTTGTTCAATGGCGTCATCATTTGTGGCGACCATCGGCATGGACGAAAGAGGGCGCCATCATGGAACGTATTGACCGCCGTGAACGAACCGGAGCATCGTGGCGAGACTTGGAACAAGCCAAGGTGCTGGCTCAACGCCATGAATTCATTGAAGTTGATTTCGTCAACGAAGACCCGTCCGTCGGAGAATTCCTTGACCCGACCACGTGGAGCATGAGTCTGGTACGGCTACCGTACGACCACACGCCTGGAAGGAAGGGATTGCTGATTCGGCACGATGAAGAATGGATTGGCCTGCCTTACATGGCCGTAGACCACCCCGAACCCGTGGAGGAATGAACGTGGAGCACGACGAGAGCAACGAACCCGAACCAACCCTGATCGACCTCGCTGAGCGATTGGACAGTCAAGGCATGGTCGGGTTCACACGCACCTTTCACAACGACCTGCGCCAGGGCTTTGACGCTGTCAACATTGAGCGATTTCCTTGGCTGGAGGAACTGAAACAGGCACCGTGGAGCGGCGTGCTTTGTCTCGGCATGGGGGGCAGTGCGGCCGGTGGAGATTTTCTTGCTGCCTTAACGTCCCACGAGGGCGGGTGCCCGCTTGTGGTCCATCGAGATTACACGCTACCTGCGTGGTTCGACCCCACGTGGTTGGTGTTGGCAACGAGTCACAGCGGCAACACCGAAGAGACCGTCGCCGCTGCTGAAGAGGCCATCGGCCGTGGTGGAACGGTCATCGTCATCGCCACCGGTGGCGTGCTGGCGGGCCTGCCTGAACTCTCCCCTCGTTGCTACCTGATTCCAACCGTGGGCGGACAGCCCCCCAGAACGGCGTTTGGCCACATCTTCAGCCGACAAGTCGCCTGTTTGGAGCACCTGGGGTTGCTTCAAACTCAATCCAGTGAAGCACGGGAATCCATGTTGCTGCGCCTGGAAGGGAACAACGAGCACTTCGACGTGCTGGCCGCCCCCGAAGGCGATATTGCGCTTCTGGCGGCCGGGCTGATGAAGCAACCGCTCGCTGTCATCGGACCGACTGAACTGGCACCTGCCCTGAATCGATTCAAGAATCAAATGAATGAAAACGCCGCTCGATTTGTTCGTGTCGGTGTCCTTCCCGAAATGAACCACAACGAGAGCGTGGCGTGGGGTGGCGTCGGACCGGATGGCGACGCGGAAGCGTCCGACCAAGCCCTGCTCTTGTTGACGTGGCCGGGAATGCATCCACGCGTCCAGCAACGTTTGGATTGGATGGTCGCTCACGCCCCAACCGAGACCGCATGGAACCTGGTCGGCGAGGGTGAATCACTGCTGGAGTGCCTTCTCTATCACTGCCTCGTTATGGATTGGCTCTCCATCACCTTGGCGTTCCTTCACGGGAAAGACCCGTCGGCCATCGGACCCATCAACGCACTGAAAGCCCATCTCGAAAGTGTTCAGTAAAGCGGCCCGCAGATCAGTCGGGGGTCCGGATAGCGGGACAGTGCGTCCTCCCGTTCCTCGGGTTGAACGACGCCGGGCAAGTCGCCTCCAATCGGTGCTTCCAGCGACATTTGCACGTGAACATGAGGCGCCCATCCGCCGTTTTCAGATTCATCGCCCATCGTTGCGAGGACATCGCCCTGCTCGAACGCATCACCTTTGTTCCATCGAGCAATACTGTCCCAACTCAAATGACCGTAGAGAACCCAGAAGGTTTGCACCTCCTCCCCAAGCGGCCCTCCCACCTCAACCGGTAGACGGAGGCTGTGTTTGGTGATGAGCGTGGGGCCGTAGGAGCCGTCCTCATCGTTGAGCGCAATGTCCACAATCACACCGTTTCCAAAGGCGTGGACCGGAGTTCCCACCGGTCCTCCCAAGTCCAAGCCAACGTGATGGTCGCGCACGCCACCAAAGAGTTCGGTGGTGTACATCGCCGGCCGGCGCTCATCGTACCGACCCACCGAATACGGGTAGGGAGCCGTCCAACCGTCTTGGCTGGGGCGTGAGAAATCGTGCACCCAATACGGGCCGTCGAAAACCACCGTGGGGTGGAATGGAAACGATGACGCAGAGGTCATGTTCACGGGACGGTCCGTTTCTACTTGAGGTTTCGGCGAATCATCAAAGCATGCCTCGGATGTGCTCGGACCATGCTCGGAAGCGCCGTGGTCGTGTTGGCACCGAGCATTCTTCCCGGTTGGGCGCTGAGCACCGTGCTTGACGGGAGTGGCGACCGATTTCGGAAGGCGCTTCTGGCACCGGCTTTGGGCCTGCTCTTGCTTTTTGGAATATCGGGCAGCCTCGTTCTCCTTGACATCTGGTCGCCGTTGCTGATGGTGCTCGCTCTGCTGGCCGCCAACATCTTCGCCTACCAACTCATCCACCAGCGGCACGAGGTGATGGCAAAACGAACGCGCTGGCAGTTACTGGAGGCCGCCATGCACGGCGAGATCTCTGAGGAAACGGATGCCCCCTCCCTGAGTAAGGAAGCAGAAATTCAGCTTGGATTTCAACGCACTCGGTCCACCCCCCTGATGGCCTTGAGCGTCCTCATCGCCGCCACGGCTCTTCTTTCACCGATGCTTCAACGTCTGCCATTTGGCGTTGATTGGATTGGATTTGCCATGTTAACCCAGCAATTGGTGCTGGAGGGCAATCTCACCCTGTCGGGTACCAACAGCGGATTTTGGACCTACCCACCCGCCTTTCCTTCGGTCGCAGCATGGGTGGCCACCCTTACGGGCCATGACGCAGGAACCGCCGTGTTCCACCTCGGCCACTACACGCTCTTCGTTCTGCTGTTGGGGTTCATGGGCGCGATGGACCGCCACGGCGCAGGGGCCTACGCCATGTTCTCCATGGGCTTGGGGTTGGGTTTGTTCGCCAAGACCTTCGATTCGGGATTTCCCAGCGTAGCGAGTCAACTGGGCTTGGTCGTTGGCATCCTTGTGCTGTTTCGCCATGTTGAGCAACGGCAAAAACACCACACCATCGGGCTCTGCTTGGCCTTGTTTTCAGTAGCGCTGATTCATCCGACTGGAGCGATTTACCTCGCCTTCTTGCTGCTAAGCCACGTCATGCACGGCTTGGCAATGAGCAACGAAGAGCATCGTGAGTTGGTTCGAAAACTGGCGTACATCGCCTCGGCATTCATCACGGTCGGTTTTGCCGTGGCCTTGCTGGTCATCGCACCCCGCCTCTTCGATGAAGCGGTCTTCTCCGAGTACGGATGGCAAGGTGGAAAGCCATTGCTGGTGTACAACGGTGCACTTTTGCTTCTTGGAGCCGTGGCTGCGTTCTTCCTACGAACCACCCTTGAGGGACGCATCGCCATCACCTGGTTCGCCCTTCTCTGGCTGCTGAGCGTGGTGCACTTGGTCGAGGGGTTGCGCTACATCCCCGTGCTTTCCCTGCTCTCCTACACCCTGTATTCGATGGCGCTTCACGCTTATCACATCCCGCTTGCGGTCCTCGTGGCGTTGTGGTGGTCTCCTCACACCCTGCTCACACCGCATGTTGAGGAGGGGGGCGCGCCGCCCTCCATGCCACGGGCGGTTTCATTGAGTTTGATTAGCATGGTTCTCATCGCCACACTCGTCGCACAAACCGTGGCGTTCTCCTTGGCCGAGCACGAGGAATTGATGGCGGTGACACCCGGTGACCTTGAGATGCGAGCAGAACTCAACACCATCGAGGGCGCCGTCTACACCGAAAACATGCATTGGGGCTACATTTGGGACGCCCCTCCTTCCGTGCAAACCACCTCCATCCCGACGCTCGGACTCGTCCACCTGACGGGAAGCGAACACGCCAACGCAACCAAAGCGATGTTCTACGACAACGTCTCGTACTTCCAGAAGCACAACATGCTTCACGCCCTCACATCACCGCTTGGCACCATGCAGTGGACCCTTGCAACCTCTCCGTATTGGAACGTGGCGGTTCAAACCGACGGGGCAACGTTGTGGGCCTTGGCACCTGAAGGCGATGCGCCTGTTCTCCTCCTCGATGGCATCAATGAGGGGGATTGTCGTGGGTGCGATGTTCGACTCGATCCGTGGCGAAACCACAAATTCCGCGACCCACTCTTGCTTGGTGAGGACCGCCCTTTCTTACCGGAGGGAACCGTTGGGCAACTCCAAATCAAGGCACCTGAAAACGCCGTTCGTATGTGCATGGTGTACGAGGTCATCGGCCAAACCGGTGGATTTTACCTTCAATCCATAACGGGCCTTGAACGACCGTACCACGGCCTGCGCACCGATGCAGGATATCACCAAGCTTGCTTTGATGTCGAGAACGCCAGCGCGCTCACGGAACTCCGACTTGAGTGGGACAATCCTGAACCCAAGCGTTGGCTTAATCCTCTGGGTCTCTCGGGGCGAGACACCGTGCTTCTGGATGAGACGGGCGTCAAATTCCAATGGTTGACCTGGTCGACCGCCTTGTGAACGGCATTTTGATGTGGAGGGAACACGAGCGGCAGGTCATGCAACACCTTGTCGTGATGCTTCCCGTGCTCAACGAAGCGCTGGGGTTGGCGTGGGTGTTGGAGCGAATTCCGTATTCGCAACTTGAAACCATGGGCTACAGAACCACCGTATTGGTCATGGACGGCCACAGCACGGACGGAACCTCCGAGGTTGCCAAAGAGTACGGCGTGCTCTTCGTCGACCAGGATGACACAGGAAAAGGGAGCGCCATCCGCCATGGTTTCCGTGAGGCCCTGCGCCTCGATGCCGACGTGGTGGTCATGTTGGACGCCGACGGAACCTACGCACCCGCTGAAATGACCTGGTTATTGCGCAGCCTTGAGAACCAAAGCGTCGTCATCGGCGATCGGCTCAACGGGTTGATTGAACCCGGAGCCATGACCCGGTTGAATTTTATCGGGAACCATCTCCTCACGTGGTTGGCTACAGCCCTGTTTAGCACCACCACCTACGACGTATGTTCTGGTTATTGGGCCTTCAGCAAGGAGGCCATGCACACCCTGCAACTCAACAGTCGGTCCTTTGAAATCGAGGCGGAAATGTTTGCCAGCATGGTCCATCAGGGCGTTGAATTCGGGTTTGTACCCATCAGTTATGGTCCACGAATCGGGGAAGCAAAATTGGGTTCAACCGCTGACGGATGGCAGATTTTGAGAAAGTTGGTGACTCGTCGAATCTTTCCCGAACCCCTGCTGTAAGCCTTGCAAGGACTCAAAACCACCACGGCCTTCGCCCGCTCATGCAACGCCTCAAAGTCGCGGTGTTGGGTGCAGGCGGCCTCGTTGCTCAACGTCTGCAACAGCGACTTTCCAATCACCCTTGGTTTACGCTGGCCGGCGTGGCTGGCTCGCCTCGCTACCAAGGTTGCGCCCTCGCCGAAGTTCCATGGATTTTGAAGGAAGAGCGCCCCGAATTACCCGAATTGGTCGTGCATGATGTTGCTTCCGAAGAACACGTGAAGCAACTGGTCAATGAGGGTGTCACCGTGGCGTTTTCATCCCTGCCAAGCGAACAGGCCTTGCTCATTGAACCGATGTGGGCAAAAGCGGGAATCACGGTGTTTTCCAACGCCAGTACCTTTCGAGGGCGAAAGGGCGTGCCGTTGGTGATTCCAGAGGTAAACGGGCATGCGTTGGGCACGGCGCAGCAAGGCAACCTTCGTCATGCTTGTGCGACAAACTGCACCTTGCTGCCCCTCATCCTTCCACTCGCAGCCCTTGACCAACGCTACGGATTACAAGCCTATACCATGCGCAGCGAGCAGGGACTTTCCGGCGGCGGACATGCGTACATGAACGCAGCCTTGGAACACGGTTCAGTCGACGCCGCCATCCCAGGTGAGGCGGAAAAAACAGCGGCTGAGCTGGCCCATGTGCTCGGATGGCAAGGCGAGGCAGAAGTTCGTTGTGAGCGCGTGATGCGAGCGGACGGCCACCATGTGTTCGTTGAGGCGATGTTCCACACGTCGGTCAACGAGGACGAGGTGCGAGCAGTGCTTGAAACGTGGTCTGAGGAACACGCCATGACCCATCTCCCAAGCGCTCCAAGTCGACCGCTGGTCCTTGTGGATGAAATTGAACCAAACCTGCATCTGTTTGCGGACGGGACTGGTTTCCCAATCGCCCCCAATCCTGCAACGGACCTCGCTGCAGGCATGGCCGTGGTCGTTGGGGGAATTCAATGCCCAACGGTGAACACCGTTCGCTTTGAGGCCTATAGCCACAACACGATACGAGGAGCGGCTGGAGGCGTGATTTACCTCGCTGAACTGGCCCATTCCATGGAATTGGTTTCCTCCAAAACCGCCAACCCGTAGGGTAAAAGGTTGGAACCGCTTCCTCCCGAACGGTGCAGAGATGGGAATAACCGCGATGATTCCGGACATGACCATCGGTCAACTGATGAGCGAGGCCACCGCACGTTGGGGAGAAATCTGGGACCCACACGCCACCAGAATGACCATCCTGCTCTTATGCCCCAGAAAAGAGCGGAAAATGATGGAACTCCACGGCGACATGATCGAGCACGGTCAACCCGTTATGGCCGTCTTTCATCGGCCTCGAGCAGAAGCCCACCTGCTCACCGAGCAGGGCTTTGACCCACGAGCCGCGTCGTTTCAATTCGTCAACATCGCCACGGCCGACATGGGCCCTTGGATGCAACAACTGATCAACAACGAAGGGTGGTTGCGAAGTTCCATTTCCCTCTCATCCACACCGTTTTCGGTCGGTTTGCCGTCCCAACGACCGTTTGAGGCCATCCAGACGCTCTGTTTCCGACATCCCTCCCTGCCCGCTTTGGAACAGTACTTCTTGCCCTACCCCGCTGAATCCCTGCCTGGAAAGTGCTTCGTGAGCCTCCCTCGCCGGGCCGCTGCCGAAATGGCGCGACAGCAAGCGGAGGTGTTGGGTGTTGGACGTCTTGAGAAACCCAAACCCGCTGAACCCGAGCCTGCACCCGAGCCTACA